>NZ_CP013021.1:0-2500 GCF_001420915.1 Agarivorans gilvus
TGCCGCTTGCTCGCGCAGTTGGTTGCGTGCGTCTACCGCTTGCGGTGGCGCTTGGTTGGCTTTTTCTTGACAACTAATGCCTTCGACTACAGCCAGATATTGATGAGGGTGCTGAGCAATATATTGTTCAGAGACGACTTCTACCTCGGTGGCTGATAAGTAGTTTTCAAAATTTTCTTATCAAGATTACTGTTAAATTGGTAATGGCCACTGCAGCTAGCTAAGGCTAAGCAGAGGGTAATGATTGAAAGCTGGCGCATAAATATCCCAAAAATTATTGTTTATCAAGCCGTGTTAGTCGCGAGTATACCACTACTTGCTTAAGCATGCGGTAGCCCCAAAAAGTGAATTTCCTGTTGTTTTCTGTTACGCCTTTCATCAATGATTCTTTATGTTCTTAAGTTACTAAAATAAATTCCCTCCATCTCGATCATCAATCTAAGCTGGTTTTACAGTTAAGTTAAACCAATGAATTATGTTTAGTTAGTGTATTGCTTTGATGTATTTTTGAGCTATTTAATTTTGTATTTTACTATCTTGTTAATTAAAAAGTCTGGAAATTCCTTTTGAGGTGCGTTTAAATTCTGATGTATTTAGGTTAGCCGGATGCTAATTATTTCTTCGGGTCAGTCAAAATGCTAAGTATCGATTGACGCCGTATCAGATGTAAGGGAATTGTTTTGTCTATTTTTCATAAGCTAATGTCAGCATTTGGCTTCGTCGTATTGTTAATGTTTTTATCTGCAATTGTGTGTTTTGTGCGGCTAGAAAAAATCAGTGATAAAGAGCGACAAGTTGTTGAAGTTAGCGTGCCTGTGGTGGCACAAAGCAAAGAGATTGAACGTCATTCAGCAATCTTTAAGTGCGCTTAGAGCCTATCTCATTCATGGTGCTACGGCCCAACGAGCTGAACATTTTCAGGCTATCTTTGAACAAGCATGGCTTAATATCGAAGATAGTGTGGCTAAGATCCAAAGCTTTAACCAAATTCAGGTACCAGAATCCACACTACAAGCTTTTGAGCAGCTAAAAAACCTACAGCAGGACATTCTCGAAATATCCCATACCGATAATAACCTGCCGGCCCATGCCTTGTTGTTGTTCGATATCGCTCCCTTAGCGGAGGAAGCAATGAACCAAGTGTCGAGTGCAGTGGCGGAAGAAGTATCCCTGTCGGGGCTTTATAGCCCTAAGAAGAGGGCGTTTGCTGGCCAACATGGGTGAAGCTCGCAATGAGTTAGCCAATGCCTTAACCAGTTTGCGCAGCTTTATTATTACCGGTGACAGTTATGAACAACAACGCTATAACGACTACTTTGCACGTCATCAGCAATTAGTCGACGAAGTGGAAAAGACCAGTGACTTATTCACCGAAGAACAAGCACGCTTATGGCAACAGTTTGTCGAAATGGTGGAAATTTTCTCTCCTTTAGTAGATGAATTGTTTGTTATGCGAGCTGCGCCAGATTGGAATGTGGCTAATTACCGTATGGCTAACGAAGTGATCCCCTTAGTGGCTGCTATTGAAGCCCAGCTAGCCGAATTTAACTTATTGCAGCAACATCGTCTTGATGGCATCAATCTGAGTTGGCCAGATTGGGCCAGCAAATAATCGTGGTGATTTTTTCTGGCGTTTTAGGCAGCCTTGCTTGGCGGCTTAGTGGTGTTTTTTATCACTCGGCAGATTAAAACCAATATGAATGCGCTTAGTCACCGTGCCGCTTTGATTGCTAATGGAGATTTGTCGCAACCCGCCTTAAAGGTGCGCTCAAAAGATGAAATTGGCCAATTAACTCACTCCGTGAATATGATGGCCGAGCAGCTCAAGTTGTTGATTGCGGAAGTTAATGGCACCGCCGCTGAACTCGATCAAAATAGTCAATTTGTGGTTTCTAAAAACTCCCACATCGGTAGTGCGCTTGATGAGCAGCGTTTAAAAGTGGACTCTGCTGCAACTGCGATAGAACAAATGTCGGCCGTGGCTCACGAGATTGCGGGCAATACTTCACAAGCGGCTGAGCATGCTCAAGAGTGTGCTGTGCTGGCGAGTCAAGGGTGACGTGGTTAATCAAACCATTGTTATCATGCAGCAAATTGAAACCTCAGTAACAACCAGCAATCAGCGGATCGCCGAGCTTAATTTAGCCGGAGAAGAAGTAGAAAAGATCACCGACGTTATTGCCGGAGTGGCAGAGCAGACCAATTTATTGGCTTTGAATGCCGCGATTGAAGCGGCTAGAGCGGAGAGCAGGGCAGAGGATTTGCCGTGGTTGCTGACGAGGTCCGCAATCTTGCCAGTCGAACTAGCGAGTCCACAGAAGAGATTGCTAAAATTATCGAGCAAATTCGCAGCTTAACCGGAGGCGCTAAACAGAGCATGGACCAAAGCAGCGAGTTAGTATCAAACGGGCGCGAAGTGGTTAATCAAGCCGGTCATGCCTTACACAAGTGATGGATACCACTCAAGGTGTGACGGAAATGGTCACCGCCATCGCTACCG
>NZ_CP013021.1:1812500-2010000 GCF_001420915.1 Agarivorans gilvus
AATAAATGGATTTTATATACCACCGATAAAGTCAGCCAAATGCAGGCGAGCAAGGTAAGCCGAGTGGTCATCACCGGCGCGCTGTTTGGTGCAGTGTTCGCTATGCTGCAACAGTTTAGCCCTTCACTGACTGGCGGCGGCATTGAGTTAATTACCGAGCTATTTTTACACCCTACTACTTGGGGCATCTTGCTGCTTATTTTTGCCCTGCGTTTATTTGCTACCATCGCCTGTTTCGCTTCAGCAGCTCCTGGTGGCGTATTTGCGCCCATGTTAGCCTTGGGCACCTTATTGGGATTAGCCTACGGCAACTTCATGGCAATATATTTCCCAGATTTAATTCCCCAACCAGGAATTTTCGCCATAGCGGGCATGGGGGCCTTATTTGCCGCAACGGTAAGAGCACCGGTAACGGGGATTATTTTGGTGGTAGAAATGACCGACAACTACCAGCTTATTTTGCCGCTGTTAGTCACCTGTATGGGCGCCACCTTGATTGCTCAGATCCTCAAAGGTAAACCACTGTATTCTGAGCTACTTAAACAATCCCTTAGAAATAATCCCGAAATTAAACGCCAAGCCAACGAAGCAAAAGAAGCCAAAGAAGCCAAAGAAGAGAGCTGAGCCTAGCTCCCCGCCCCGTTCCATTTTCGCACTACCAGATTAAACACCCTGGTAGTGCAAATAAATTTGATAAATTTAATTTGCGAACTAAAATAGACGTCCAGATGGTAATACATCCATACGTTTAAAATTTAATTGACGAGATCGAAACATGGCTACTCATTTATTTACTTCAGAATCTGTTTCTGAAGGACATCCCGACAAAATTGCTGACCAAATTTCAGATGCAGTGCTGGACGCAATTTTAACGCAGGATCCCAAGGCCCGTGTAGCCTGTGAGACCTACGTCAAAACCGGCATGGTAATGGTGGGCGGAGAAATCACCACCTCTGCTTGGGTTGATATTGAAGAATTAGCTCGCAGCACCGTGCGCGAAATTGGTTATACCCATTCAGATATGGGCTTCGACGCCGACTCTTGTGCAGTCCTTAACGTAGTAGGTAAGCAAAGCCCCGATATTAATCAAGGTGTTGACCGCTCCCGCCCAGAAGACCAAGGTGCTGGCGACCAAGGTTTAATGTTTGGTTACGCCACCAACGAAACCGAAGTATTAATGCCTGCGCCAATTACTTACTCACACCTATTGGTAAAACGCCAAGCTGAAGTACGTAAGAATGGCACCCTTGACTGGTTACGCCCCGATGCTAAATCACAGGTCACCTTTGCCTATGAGAATGGCATTATTACCGGTGTAGACGCTGTGGTTCTATCTACCCAACACTGTGACAGCATTTCAACTGCCGATTTACGTGAAGCAGTAATGGAAGAAATCATCAAACCAGTATTACCAGAGCAATGGCTTACCAAAGACACTCAATTCCACATTAACCCAACTGGTCGCTTCGTAATTGGCGGGCCAATGGGCGACTGTGGTCTAACCGGTCGTAAAATCATTGTAGACACCTACGGTGGTATGGCGCGTCATGGCGGCGGTGCCTTCTCCGGTAAAGATCCATCAAAAGTAGACCGCAGCGCCGCTTATGCTGGTCGTTATGTAGCGAAAAACATTGTTGCTGCTGGGCTTGCCGACCGCTGTGAAATCCAAGTGTCTTACGCGATTGGTGTAGCAGAACCCACTTCCATTAGCATCGAAACCTTTGGCACTGGCAAACTGTCAGAAGACAAATTGATTGCCCTAGTACGCAAGCACTTCGATCTTCGCCCTTACGGCATTCTAAAAATGCTTGATTTAGAACGTCCAATTTATCAAGCCACCGCGGCCTACGGTCACTTTGGCCGTGAAGAATTCCCTTGGGAAAAAACCGATAAAGCAGAGCAGCTAAAGAGTGAAGCCGGCCTTTAAGCCCGCTGTTCACTAGCTAAAATAAGCCGAAAGGGTATAGTTCCTTTCGGCTTTTTATTTTCCAAACCGTAGGCCGGCTAATGCAGCAACTTCAGCACCGCGTCGAGCAATGTTTCTTACTCTCAGAGCAGTATTTTAAGCAGCCTTTTGCCCGACCGGAAATAGTCCTTTCACAACGCCTGAGTAAAGTGGCAGGCAGTGCCAACCTCAGCCAATGGCGCTTGCGCTTTAATGCTCACTTTTATGCGCAAGATTGTGAAGATTTTTTACGCCATACCGTGCCCCATGAAGTGGCGCATTTAATCTGTCATGCACTCTACGGCCGAGTTAAGCCTCACGGCAAAGAATGGCAAAGCATAATGCTTAAGGTCTTCAATTGCCCTCCACACACCACCCATCGCTATTCCCTTTCTGAGATGCCGATGAAAAGCTTTACTTATCAATGTGCCTGTCAGCAGCATCAACTTGGCATACGCCGCCATAACAAGGTGTTACAAGGAGCCCAATATTGTTGTAAGCAATGCCGTCAGCGGCTGATTTTTCAACACAATAGTTAAGGGCTTAATAGGCTACGCTCTAGGAATCTGCAGACAATAGGTTTATTCTTTGCCAGTCAAGTAGCTAGCTCTCGCAGTCTCAAAATGGAGTCGACTTTCCACCATGCGAATTCCCCGTATTTATCATTCTCAAGCTCTGTCACTGGAGCAATTAGTTGAACTTGAAGCCGATGCAGCCAACCATGTCGGTCGAGTGCTTCGAATGGAAGCAGGCCAAATGCTTGAACTGTTTAATAACGATGGTAACAACTACGCAGCCAGCATTGAGCAAGCCAATAAAAAACAAGTCACGGTAAAAATTACCGCGGTGACTAGCAACCCCAGCGAATCACCGCTGCGCATCCATCTTGGTCAAGTCATCTCACGCGGTGACCGTATGGAATTTACCATTCAAAAGTCAGTAGAACTGGGGGTGAATAAAATCACCCCGCTCACCAGTGAACGTTGTGGCGTGAAATTAAACCAAGAGCGTTTCGAGAAGAAGCGCCAACAGTGGCAAAAAATTGCGATAGCCGCCTGTGAACAATCTGGTCGCAGCGTAGTACCAGAAATCGCTCCGCTGCAGAGCTTAGAGCAATGGGCCAGTGAAAACAGCAAAGCCTTAAAGTTGAATTTACATCCAAAGGCCCCATATAGCATTAAGACCCTGCCAACACCGCAGCATGGTGTTCGGCTATTAATTGGACCCGAAGGTGGTTTGAGCGAACAAGAAATTGATTTATGTAATCAGCATCAGTTTCAAGAAACGCTGTTAGGCCCCCGCGTATTACGCACCGAAACCGCCGCATTAACGGCCATCGCCGCGTTGCAATGTCAATTTGGAGACTTAGCATAAATGAGTATAAAACTTGGTATCGTGATGGACCCCATCGCCAATATTAACATCAAAAAAGACTCGAGCTTCGCGATGTTGCTGGAAGCTCAACGACGCGGCTATGAGCTCTACTACATGGAAATGCAGGATCTGTACTTAGATGGTGGTAGAGCGGCAGCCAATATGCGCCCCTTTAGCGTACAAAACGATGCGCAAAACTGGTATCAACTCGGTGACACCGTCGACCAAAGCCTGAGTGAACTCGACGTGATACTGATGCGTAAAGATCCTCCATTTGATACCGAATTTATCTACGCCACCTATATGTTAGAGCGAGCGGAAGCAGAAGGCTGTTTAATCATCAATAAACCGCAAAGTCTGCGTGATGCTAACGAAAAATTGTTCACCGCGTGGTTCTCTGAGTTTACTCCTACCACACTGGTGAGCCGTGATATGAAGCGTTTAAAAGCTTTCCACCAGCAACATCAAGACGTGATCATGAAGCCTCTAGATGGTATGGGGGAGCCTCAATTTTCCGCTTAAAACAAGACGACCCTAACGTTGGCGTAGTCTTAGAAACCCTAAGCAAACACGGCCAAGAATACTGCATGGCGCAAAAGTTCATTCCCGAGATCGTTGCTGGCGATAAGCGCATTCTGATCGTCGACGGTGAGCCCATGCCCTACTGCTTAGCCCGTATTCCCTCACAAGGGGAAACTCGAGGTAATCTCGCCGCAGGTGGCCGCGGCGTAGCGCAGCCTCTATCCGATAGCGACTGGAAAATAGCCCGAGCTATAGGGCCAGTACTAAAAGAAAAAGGCTTAGTATTTGTAGGCTTAGACGTAATTGGTGACAAAGTTACTGAAATCAATGTGACTAGCCCCACCTGTATCAAAGAAATTGAAGCCGCTTTCGATATTTCCATTACCGGCAAATTAATGGACGCAATTGAAGCTAGACTAAAAGAAACGGCAGTTTAACGAGTAAGAAGGGTTATTTTGGACGCAATCAATACTTTGCAAAATCAGTTTTTAATCGCCATGCCAAGCTTGAACGACCCTTTCTTCAAGCGCTCGGTGGTTTATCTTTGCGAGCATAATGAAGACGGCGCCATGGGCTTGGTAATCAATGTGCCGGTCGACTTGTCTGTAGAATCCTTATTGCAACAAGTTGAGTTACACGAAAACAGCGAAATGATCCGTGAAGATCTGAACCGCCCAGTTTATCAAGGTGGTCCGGTGGCGCAGGAACGCGGTTTTGTGCTGCATTCACCGATGAAAGGTTTTAATAGTAGCCTAAAAGTGAGTGACGAATTAATGGTGACTACGTCTAAGGATGTATTAGATACCTTAGGCACCGACGCCCAACCTCACGATTACATTGTCACCTTGGGCTATGCAAGTTGGGAAGCAGGCCAGTTGGAGCAAGAAATTGCCGATAACTCTTGGCTGACCCTACCGGCTAGCACCGAGATTATCTTTGATACGCCCAGCCATAAACGCTGGGAAGCGGCAGCTAAAAGCTTAGGCATTGATATATGGCAACTATCTAGCGAAGTAGGTCACGCCTGATGGCGCGGCCTAGAGAGCGTTCTGCGCTGGCTTTCGATTTTGGCACTAAAAGCATTGGGGTAGCGATTGGCCAAGAGTTAACGGGCTGCGCCAAACCCTTAGCTGCAATTAAAGCTCAAGATGGCATACCACAATGGTCACTAATAGAAACTCTGCTACAACAATGGCAGCCCGATCTCTTAATCATCGGTTTACCACTAAACATGGACGGCAGTGAGCAAGAGCTGACCCAACGCGCAAAGAAGTTTGCCAATCGGCTACATGGCCGCTTTGGTTACCCCATAGAGATGCAAGATGAACGGCTAACTACGGTTGACGCTAAAGAGAAACTATTCGAGCTAGGCGGCTATAAGGCCCTAGAAAAAGGCGCGGTAGATAGCCTGGCAGCCGCACTGATTTTTGAAAGCTGGTGCGCAGAACAGCAGCAGTAAATAAAATACAGAAAATAAAAGGCCTCGATAAATTCGAGGCCTTTTTATATTTAGGCTGAAATCACTATTTCTGCTTAGCGCCAGACCAAATCTCGGTATCAATCTGTGATTTTAATTCAGGGTAATCATCGCTGTTAAAGGTGGGCACTTTACCCGCTTCCAGCTGACGATTGTAATCAAGCGCTAACTTAACCACCACACCAGACAGCATTAAAATAGCCGCCAGATTTACCAAGGCCATTAAACCCATCGATACATCGGCCAAATTCCAGATGATGTCGATTTTCACTACCGCTCCAAACATCACCATCGCCAGCACTAGAATACGGAAAATCCACAAACCCGCCTTATGATTATGCTCAAGGAAAATCAAGTTGGTCTCGGCATAAGAATAGTTACCCACGATGGAAGTGAAGGCAAAAAAGATAATCGCCACACCAACAAAATAACTACCCCACGCCCCTACTTGGCCGCTAAGCGCCTGTTGAGTTAGAGCAATGCCATCACCCGTTAGGTTTTCATTGTGACTAAGCAAAATAATCGCAGCGGTAGCGGTACAGATAACTACAGTATCGATGAATACCCCGAGCATCTGCACATAACCCTGTGAGGCCGGATGAGGTGGATAAGGGCTAGCCGTAGCCGCAGCATTAGGGGCACTGCCCATACCCGCTTCATTAGAAAATAGGCCCCGCTTGATACCGTTCATCATGGCGGCACCTAATGCCCCCGCACCTGCTTCTTCAAAGCCAAAAGCGGAACGGAAAATCAAGCCGAATACCTCTGGCATTTGCTGAATATTCATCAGAACTACCACAATGGCCACCAATACATAAGCCAAGGCCATAACTGGAACCACCAGCTCGGCAAAACGGGCAATACTACGGATCCCACCAAAGATAATCAGTGCAGCAGCGGCTACTAATAAAGTCCCAACGACTATCTTGTTAAAGCCAAATGCTTCATGCATCGCTGAAGCGATAGAATTCGCTTGTACCGCGTTGAATACCAAACCAAAGGCAATTATCAAACAAATGGCGAAAACAACTCCCATCCAGCGCTTACCCAAGCCCTTTTCCATATAGTAGGAAGGACCACCGCGGAAGTTACCGTCATCATCTTTTACCTTGTATAACTGTGCCAAGCTGCTTTCAGCAAAACTGGTCGCCATCCCCAACAAGGCAATCAACCACATCCAGAAGACCGCACCTGGGCCACCTAAAGTGACGGCCACCGCAACCCCGGCAAGGTTCCCCGTGCCCACTCGAGCGGCTAAGCTAGTGCATAAAGCTTGAAAAGAAGAAATACCACTCGCATCGCCTTTACGGCTCGACCTCATGACTAAAAACATGTGCCCGAAATGACGCACCTGAATAAAGCGAGTACGCAAAGTAAATACAATGCCAGTCCCTAATAATAAGTAGATCAGCAGGTTGCCCCAAAGCACGCCATTTAACCAGTTTACAATTTCGTTCATAGTGTAGTGTTGCCCTATATCTATGGTTATTCGGAAACCTAGTCTCGGTTATAATTTGGCGAGAGTTTAGGCGGCGACCAATTAGCATGCTTTGATACATAACAAATACGACATAAAAAGTTACCTATAAATAAAAAACAAGAATAAATATCCAAATCAAAATCAAAGCTAATCCATTTCTAGTGACAAAATATCGCAAAAAAATGCTCAAAACCGGGTTGTTGGTAACTTTTTTGCAACAATAGTATTTTACTTTTTGTAAACGTGTGGTACTTATTAAATTGCAACAACATACAAGGAGATAACCATGGATAGGCTGGACTTGGATACTGTTGAAACCAACAAATCTTCTCGCGGTTCTAATAAGAAACGCAAATGGCGTGAAATAGAAGCAATTAAGGACAGAATGCGCTTACAAAAGGAGCTACAGTCAATCGACCATAGCTTTGACTTGCAACCAGAATTTGAATACTAAATAAAAAAACCCGGCGCTAAGCCGGGTTTTTTAATATCTGCTAAAACAACTAGTCTTCATGTGGCTCAGAAAGCTTAATCCGCTCAGATAGCGCTTTATATTGTTCTTGTACTCGATGGCCAAACAAGGGGTCTTCATAGTTGCCGTGCTGCCAACTTTGCTCTATCGCTCGCCAATCATCCTCGGTTAAATGACGTTTTAAAGCCGGGAATACCACATCCTCTTCATAGTTGAGGTGATCCCACTGAGCCTTAATAAAGGTTTCTAACTTGTCACTAAACTGATCCAAAGGTACCACCGCATCTAACAAAATGATGTCGAGAATATCGCTAAGCTCGTCGGTCATTTCTAGCAAACGTTGATGCTGCTTCTTAAGTTGGTCGGATAAATCGTCCTCAACTACCCGATACTTAACATAGTAATCATAAATTAAATCTTCTTTCGGGTGGTGAAAGCGATCGGCATACTCTTGCATGTAGCTAATAATGTGGGCGATTAACTTATACTTCACCGCTTTCTCATTGCGAATATGAGCCAACTTCTGCTCTAAAACCTTAAGCAATTTAGCGATATTTTTATGATCTTCTTGAAGACTTTGTAACATTGCTTCTCCTTGGCTATTCAGCACTTTTTAATCAGTATAAAGGACTCAAGCTCTTACTATTATTGCGCTAGATCGTTTATTAGACATATTTACTCCAGTCCCAGTTCACACTTTTTAGCTAAGCCAACATTCTTCAGTGCAAGTCTGATCACTAAAGTATTTGCATATAAAAAACAGATGTTTGAGTGATATTTAGTAGATTTTAGTTTATTTATTATTCAAGCACAGCCCCGCGGACTAACACAAGGCCTATTATGTCACCTTGCGATTAAACAACAAAATAAACAATAAAATTCAAAAAAAACCCTTTTTTGACTAAGGTCAATTGTAGTATAGTTACACTTAGTGGCGACGATGATTCAATAAGTGGCTCAAAGCTCGCTATATTGTGTAATAAAATTACAATTTTTAGCTAATGAGGTATGTTATGACCACAGGTATACAAATTACTAAAGCAGACAACGACGCACTATTGGGTTCTTTTTGGCTTCTAGATAATGAGCAAAACCAAGCTCGCTGTCTTTGTGTTAAAGATGAGCTATATGCCGAAGATGAAGTTGTTTCTATCGATACATTAGGCCAAATTGAGTACCGTGAAGTACCACTTAAAGCTCAGCCTATCGAAGAAGGCGGCCAGCACTTAAACGTAAACGTTCTACGTCGCGAAACTTTGGAAGATGCCGTTAAGCATCCTGAAAAATACCCTCAGTTAACTATTCGTGTTTCTGGTTATGCAGTGCGCTTTAACTCGCTAACAACTGAGCAGCAACAAGACGTAATTACTCGTACTTTCACTGAATCTCTATAATCTTCAGTGCAATAAAAAAGCATGCCTTGGCATGCTTTTTTAATTTCTAAAGGCGGCTTAACGCAGCTCTCGCTCACGAATTAAACCTTCTTGAATAGTCGATGCCACCAACTTGCCTTCACGGGTAAAGAACTGACCTCGAACCAAGCCCCGCCCCTGCGATGCCGAAGGGCTATCAATCACGTACAGCAACCAATCATCGATACGAAAATCATGATGAAACCACATACTATGATCAATGGTGGCGGTTTGAATAGTGGGCTCAATGAACGAGCGCCCATGCGGCAATAAAGCAGTAGGTAAAAAATTAAAGTCTGAAGCATAGGCAAGCAAATAGCGATGCACTCGCGCATCATCTGGCATTTGCCCATTAGCCTTAAACCAAACACAACGCTTAGGCGCGGCAACTTCTGGCTGCAATGGATTAATAAACTCAACCGGGCGCATCTCTAAGGGTTTATCGCTAATAAACTTATCACGTACTGCATCTGGCAATAATTCCCGTAATTGGAAGGCATATTCTTGCTCAGACTGTAACTCTTCAGGTGGCGGAACATCAGGCATTTCATCTTGATGCTCAAAACCAGGAGCTGGTTCTTGGAACGACGCCGTCATATAAAAGATAGGCTTACCAAATTGAATAGCTTTTACTCGGCGAGTTGAAACACTTTTACCATCACGAATACTTTCTATATCGTAAACAATGCGATGATTAGTATCGCCAGGGCGAAGAAAGTAGGAGTGAAAGGAGTGCACCTGACGGTTTTCACTTACCGTTTCTTTGGCCGCGGATAAAGCCTGCCCCATCACTTGGCCACCAAATACAGCACCAAAACCTAAGTCTTGGCTGTGACCACGAAACAAGCCTTCTTCAATACGCTCTAAGCTCAGTAGCTCGAGCAGATCTTTTAATACTTTACTCATAATAACTATTTGTTTGTATGCCAATCATTCCAATATGCGTGACTTAAGCTCAAAGATCAACTTACGCTCCGCCGCCGCAGTAACAACTTAGGCGAGTGTAAAACAGCCTAAAACACGCCACGGCCAAGCTCTAAAAGCTCACCAGAAATTGCATAAAAATGATGGTATTAGAGTTAAAAATAAAACAGCGCCCAAGTGGGCGCTGTTATGAAGAAACAATCAGTGAGCATTATAAGCCCATTAATAACTCACGTAATTGAGCAAAATCAGCTGGCATCTCTTTGGATAACAAAGCCAAGTCTGCGCGGTCGGCAAGAGCTTTAGGCAGATCAATTTCGCGCCCTAAGATCTCTTCAACACTTTCTTTAAACTTAGCCGGGTGAGCAGTACATAAGAATAAACCTTGTTCGTCTTCAGCTAATTGCTCGGCTAGTTGTTGGTAGGCAATCGCACCATGAGGCTCACATAGGTAACCCTGTTTATCCAAGGCTTTTACTGCATCAGCCGTTTGCTGGTCATCCATCACCCCTTTACCTAAATCACTTAAAGGCCAGCCTTGAGTTTTGAACAACTCTTCTACGCGCGGCCAGTTATTTGGCTGACTCACATCCATCGCATTAGATAGAGTGGCCTGAGTTGGCTTAGGCTGCCACTCGCCGCTGGCAAGGTAACGAGGCACCGTATCATTAACATTAGTGGCAGCGATGAAACGTTTAATTGGCAAGCCCATCGCTTTAGCGATTAAGCCAGCAGTAAGATTACCAAAATTGCCAGAAGGCACGGCAACCACCAACTGTTGACGTTGAGCCTTAGACATTTGTGCAGCGGCTTCAAAGTAATAACACACTTGTGCCACTAAACGGCTAATGTTGATAGAGTTAGCCGAATTAAGACCAATCGCTTGTTTCAGCTCTTGATCATCAAAGGCTTGCTTAACCATGGCTTGGCAAGCATCAAAGTCAGACTCCACAGCAACGGTAGTAATATTGCCACCTAGAGTACAAAACAGTTTTTCCTGCAGTGGGCTAATTTTACCTTTAGGGTACAGCACCACTACGTTGATATTGTCCATGCCATAAAACGCATGTGCCACCGCTGCACCGGTATCGCCCGATGTAGCAGTAAGAATGGTGGTTTTATTGCCATTGGAAAATTTAGCTAAGCACTGCGCCATAAAACGCCCGCCAAAATCTTTAAAAGCTAAGGTAGGGCCATGAAATAGTTCTAAAGCACTAATCTGTTCAGTGACTTTTTCAACTGGTGCGCCAAAGGTAAAGGCTTGGCTCACCATGTCCAACAGCTCGGCTTCGGAAAGTTCATTATCCAGTAGCGCCGCCAGTAACTTGGCACTACGCGGGTGAAAATCTAGATCCAATAGCGCGTCAATGTCTTCAAACTGCGGAATGTTATCGGGAAAAAATAAGCCCTGTTGTTTACCTAAACCCTGTTTAACAGCCTGAGTAAAACTCACCTGCTCTTCGTTGTGTTTTAAATTATATAAGTTCATAGTGACTTTCCTGTTACTCTGGTGCCCTGCTCGTCAATTTTACAAACATGGCAAAATCCGTCTTCATTTTGAATAAAGTGCTGCTCTAACCAAGCTTTAGTTCGCTCGGCTTGTTCTAATACTGGGGTCACAATATAGACCGTTGGCCCAGAACCTGAAATGCCACTGGCTAAGGCGCCGCTCTGTGCCGCGTAGCTGCGCACCTGCTCAAAACCGGGAATAAGCTTAGCGCGGTATGGTTCAGCGATAACATTGTCTTTTAATAGCGCGGCAGCAAGCTCTGGCTGCTTACTATAACTAGCGTGAACAAAACCTGCCAAATTCCGTCCAAATTCTAGGGTATCTTGACGACGGTACTGAGCCGGTAATATAGAGCGAGCTTCAGCGGTAGAAATATTGATACCAGGATAAGCGACCACCCAATACCAGTCTTCGAAATGTGGAATGGCTTGGCTAGTCACATTGGCTTCTTGCAACATCAATTGCATGCCACCAAGATAACATGGCGCAACATTGTCGTAATGCACGCTACCGCTAATTTGTCCTTCTAATTCCCCCATCATCAACAGCATTTGCTGCTTGTCGAAGGGAAAATCCACAAAGGCATTCAAGCCTTCCAGCGCCGCCACCACTGAACAAGCACTGGAGCCCATACCACTGCCAATTGGCAAATTCTTCTCCAAGGTCATTAACACCTTTGGAAATACTTTAGCCTGTTGCTCAAAATACTGTTTAGCAAAATAGTGGTAGCAATCGTAGAGAATATTTTTCTTAGGATCTGCTGGCAACTTATGGGCATAGGGTCCTACCGTTTCTATGCGCAGTGCTGCGCCCTCGGCCGCGGCTTCAACCATTACTCGGTCGCCAAGTAGCTCACCACTAATGGGCGATAAGGCCGCACCTAAACAATCAAAGCCCACGCTAATATTCGCAGTAGAAGCTGGGGCATAAACAACAACGCTCATATTAAACCTCTTGAGTCCAATTCAGGGTTCGAAGTACATCGGCAAATACCCCTGCAGCGGTTACTGCTGTACCAGCACCATAGCCACGTAATACTAAAGGAATCGGCTGATAATAGCGGCTATAAAATGCCAAGGCATTTTCGCCATCTTTTACTCGGTGTAAAGGATCGTCCGCCGCCACTGCGCATAAAGACACTTTACATACACCTTGGTCAATGCTGCCCAAATAGCGCAATACCTTGCCTTCACTGGCCGCTTGTTGTTGTAGCTTAGCGAAATACTCATCTGCTTCAACGAGGCGTTGCATAAAGGCTTCGGTATCACCACTGGCATCAAAGTTAGGTGGTAGAGCCTGTTCAATTTCGATGTCATCGATACTCAACGGCAGCCCCGCTTCTCGAGCTAGAATTAGCAATTTACGCGCAACGTCCATGCCAGATAAGTCATCCCGGGGATCTGGCTCGGTAAAGCCATTTTCACGGGCGATAGTAGTGGCTTGTGAGAAGCTCATGCCTTCATCTAACTTGCCAAAAATAAACGACAGTGAACCCGACAATATGCCGTTGAAACGCTCTAACTTATCACCCGCTTTCAGCAAGTTTTGTAGGTTTTCGATTACCGGCAAGCCTGCACCAACGTTAGTGTCGTAAAGGAATTTTCGACGCATCGCCAAGGCGGTTTTACGTAACTGTTGGTAGTATTCCATGCTAGAGGTATTGGCTTTTTTATTGGCAGTCACCACATGGAAGCCTTTGGCTAAAAACTCTGCATACTTGGCAGCAATATCATCGTTACTGGTACAGTCAACAATCACCGGGTTAATAAGATGGTTTTGATCCACCAAATCCCCTACGTTGCTCAAACTAAATCCGCCATTCTCAGCGCTATCTTGTAGTCGCTGCTGCCAACCGTCTAAGTCTAAACCTTTTGGATCCAGCAATAACTTACGGCTGTTTGCTACACCACATACCCGAATACCAATTTGTTGCTCTTTAAGGTGTTTTTGTTGGGCATGTATTTGCTCTAATAAGGCGCCACCGACACCGCCAATACCAATCAGGAACAAATCAATGTAGTGCATGCTGTCGAAGAAGTTTTGATGGCAAGCCCGGATCGCTTCATTCACTTTCTCTTGTGATACCACCGCTGAAATTGAACGCTCTGAAGAGCCCTGAGCGATGGCCACAATATTGATGGCCACTTCAGCTAGCGAGGTAAAGAAACGTGCCGCAACGCCCTTACTACGACGCATGCCATCACCCACCAGCGAGATAATCGCCAATTGGTTAATCGCCTCGATTGGCTCCAATAATTGGTTAGCCAGCTCTAGCTCAAACTCTTCATTTAAAGCCTCTAACGCGCGTACGGCATCAATACTATGAATACAAAAACTGATGCTGTATTCACAGCTAGATTGAGTAATCAGTGCCACAGAGATCTGGCGACGAGAAATACTCTCAAAGATACGCCCCGCCATTCCCACCATGCCCTTCATACCAGGCCCTGACACAGTAAGCATGGTCAATTCTGATAAGCTAGATAAGGCTTTAACGGGTAAATCATCTTGCGCCACACTTTGCTCACCAATTAAGGTACCTTCCCCTTGAGGATTGAAGGTATTTTTGATCAAGCAAGGAATATGATATTGGGCAATTGGCGCGATAGTTTTTGGGTGTAGTACCTTGGCACCAAAATAACTCAGTTCCATGGCTTCAGAATAACTCAAGCTGCGCAGCAATCTGGCGTCTTCTACAATTCGAGGGTCACAGTTGTATACACCATCAACGTCTGTCCATATCTCACAACATTCAGCATCTAAACAAGCCGCTAATACCGCAGCGCTGTAATCTGAACCATTGCGTCCTAAGACGACAGTTTCACCCTGCTCATTACCAGCCGTAAAGCCAGGCATTAAATAGATCACACCTTGCTGAATAGTGGCTCGATTTAAGCGCTGTTTACTGGCCTGAATATCGACCACCGCTTCTAAATAACCACCGGAACTGGCCACTAGCTTTTGTTGCGGCACAATAATTTCAGAATTTTGTCCGCGAGCCGCTAGCAACAAACTCATACTGTGAATACTGAGCTTTTCACCTGTGGAAAGGACTCGAGCACGAATATTGTCGGGGCATTGTCGCAGCAACGCCACCCCTTTAAGTAGCTGACGCAACTCGCCTAGCTCTTGATGCACCATCAACTGCATTTGCTCGATGGCAAAGTCTGAATATTGATTTTTCAGCTGGCTAAGCAACTGCTGGAAGGTTGTATCAATACGCTGAAGTTCTTCTTCGCCATCGTTTCCGTGGCTCACCTTGTCAACCACCGCAACTAAGTCGTTGGTAACACCAGCAGGCGCTGAAAGCACGACCGCCATTTGCGACTGATGCTGATTGCTCAACACGATATCAGCCGCGCGATTAAAACGCTCAGCATCCGCTAGCGATGATCCACCAAATTTTAAAACTCGCATTGTTCCTCCCAAAAAAAAACCCGTATCGAGTGTGATACGGGCTTTCTTCGATGTAGCGTACAACTACAACCAGCCCGACCCGCATGTGGTGGTGCGGGTAATCGTTCCGGTAATGGTGTAAGCAATACGTACTAACATCGTTATAAAATAAATTCCTGTTTATGCTCATACCATAACCAGCTGACATTGATAGTCAAGCTTTATTTGTATACAGCAACTGAGGAAAACCAAGGATAAAAGCAAATAAGCGGCTAAAAGCCCATTTTTAAACAACTATCCTAAGCATATTCGGCCATATATGAAGACTATGTTTGAGTAATGGGTGATCTTTTGAACACTATCAATTCACTAACAGCACGACTCACAACAGCAAACCATTGCCAGAAACGAATCCTTCACAATAAGCAAAATTTTGTAACAATTAGATTTGAACAGGTGTTTAAATCCTGCCATAGTGAATAAAAAAACAACAACAAGATAAGCCCTATGACGCAACCAATGGAACAGCAAGCAGCCAGCGTGATGCTGCAACGCTTCAACAGTTTCTACCAGTGTTTCTTAAAAGTGACTCGTGGTGCCCAAAAACGCTTTGAAGACGCAGATTGGATCTCTGTGCAATTAGCTTCACGCGAACGCATAAGACTCTATGACCACCATGTCACCGAAGCCCGAGCAGCGATTAAAGAGCTGACTGGCCATATGCAACGCAGCGACGAATTTAGCGCCGCGGTAAAACAACATTACTCAGAGTTATTAAAACAACATGAAAACTTTGAGGTTGCCGAATCATTTTTTAACTCGGTTTATCAGCGCCTATTTCACCATCGCTATATAGAAGAAAGCCAACTTTTCATTAAACCAAGTCGTTGTAGCAAGTTATTTGACTACCAATTACTGACTCACCGCTATCAAGACACCGAGCTAAACCGCTTATTTACTCAGCTATTTGAAGATTATCGTTTCAACATCGACTATGAAGACTTAAATCGCGACATAGGTTTTATCACTCAACGCTTGCAGCAAGTGCCGCAGCTAAACCAACAACCGCTGCATAAAATTACCATCCTAAAACCGGTGTTTTATCGCAATAAAGGGGCTTATTTGATTGGCCAATATAGTAGTGAGCAATTGAACTTTCCCTTGGTGCTGCCATTACTCAACCAGCAAGGCAAGGTCGCGGTAGATAGTGTGCTGATCGACAGCAATGAAGTGAGCATCATTTTTGGTTTTGCTCGCTCCTACTTTATGGTTGATGCACCAGCACCGCGGCGAATTGTTAACTTTCTTAAGCAATTGCTTCCCAACAAAACCGATTACGAGTTATTTACCGCCATTGGCTGTCAAAAACACGGAAAAACCGAGCTTTACCGTCACTACCTCAACCACCTGCAACACTCCAACGACTTATTTGAATTAGCACCGGGAATCAAAGGCATGGTGATGACGGTATTTACTCTACCTTCTTATGATGTGGTATTTAAGATCATTAAAGATCGTTTCACTCCACCTAAAGACGTTAGCCACGCACTGGTAAAAGAAAAATACCGCTTGGTAAAGCAGCATGATCGCGTCGGTCGCATGGCCGATACTCAAGAGTTTTCCAATGTAGAGTTTCCCTTGCACCGATTCAGCCAAAGCTTAATCGACGAGTTAAAGGCAGTCGCCCCCTCCATGCTGCAAATTGAAGGCGACTGCCTCACCATTAAACATTTATATATCGAGCGAAAAATGGTGCCGCTAAATATGTACTTAGAGCAAGCAAATGAAGCGCAAACTCGACAAGTTATCGATGAATATGGCAATGCTATTAAGCAGTTGGCTGCAGCCAATATCTTTCCTGGTGATATGCTATTTAAAAACTTCGGCGTAACCCGGCATGGTCGTGTGGTGTTTTATGACTATGACGAGATATCCTACATGACCGAATGTAACTTTAGAGAGTTCCCCAAATCTCCCTATCCAGAGGATCAATGGGCTGCCCATCCGAGCTACTCGGTTGGCCCCAATGATATTTTCCCTGAAGAATTTGCCACATTCTTATTAGGAAAACCCATTGTAAAACAGATTTTTAAAGAGCTGCATGCCGAACTTTTCCAAGCCAGTTTCTGGCAGCAGCTACAACAAAACATCAAAAATGGTCAATTTGAAGATGTCTATCCCTATCGCCGACGACATCGCTTCATTAATCGCTAGAAGATTATCCTAAAAATTGTCATTTACCGCTGATATCATCGGCTTTATATAATTATTTGAAGATCCCCGGTGATCTTATTAGCCTGATCAACCATACTAATGCTGAAATTAAAAATAATAATAAGGAGGAGCAGTGGCAAAGTTTCATTATCAGCACTATGTTGCTGCACTGCTTATTGGATGCTCAAGCTCGCTGCTTGCAGCCCCGGTAGAAAACGAAGTGAGTTTAAGCTACGGCGATGGTGAACACTTACAGTTATCTTCGCGTAGCCAACTTAGTCGCAACTGGTACATTACTGGTTACAACAATAGCCAATTCGTTAATGATGGTAGTGAAGAAACCACCGACAGCTGGTTTTTTAATGGTGGTTATCAACATCAATTACGTAATGAGTTGTCTTTGTTTGTGGAAGCAGGGGTAAACAATCAGTATGACGACATCGCTACCCGCAAGGGCTTCAATCTGTCGACCGGGGTAAACTACCAACCCATAAAAAGCCTTTCTATTCAAAGCAAGTTGGTACAAATCCACCAACCCAAATACGACAATACCGAACATAGCTTGGAAGTATCTAGCACCTACCATATTCTCGATAATATCGATGTAAAAGCGGTATACCAACTCGACGCCCAAGCAGACAAACAAACTCAACAACAAGTTCAATTTGGCTTAGGCTATCGCTTTTAGACAAAGCCTTCTGGCAAGGTTAATGCGTTATCGCTAAGCAAAATACCGTTATCATCCGCATACAAATACATACCGGGCTTAATAATCTGACCAGCAAATTGAATCACTGCGTCGACTTCACCCAAACCTTTGCGTTCAGTTTTCATGGGGCAAGGCGCTAAAGCACGTACCCCTATATCCATGGTATTAATGGTGGCCACATCGCGAATTGCGCCATTGATCACCACCCCCGCCCAGCCGTTTACATAGGCCGAATCAGCAATCAGGTCACCCATTAAGGCACGTTCAATACTTCCGCCACCATCAACTACGAGAACCTTGGCTTCGCCCGGCTTAGCCAACAGCTCTTTGACCCGACTGTTATCCTGAAAGCACTTTACCGTGACGACTTCACCAAAAAAAACCGCTTTAGCACCATAAGATTGAAAAATAGGGCTCAATAGCTTTACCTGTTCGGGGTAAAGATCACAGAGTTCGGGAAGTAAATCTTGCATAGTGGTAATCCTTTATCATGTAGTCATAAGCTGCAGTATTGTTATACCAACGCTGCTCAATATTACCTAAACAGGAGTAAGGCAAAGCCAAGTTATTGGTGTCGTATAAGTCGCATTGCCGACTATGCCAATAGAAGGCACGTTGCCTGAAAAGCCTTGCAATATGTTGAGCCTCATTTAACGAGCAGTCAACAATTGCACTAAATTCGTAATGATTTAGATCAATTGACCCAGCAAACACCCAGTGATGGGCAAATCCATGTAAATGCAGATATGAAATAAAATGACAGTCTAACCAATGGTTAAATGCTGCAGTTCTTTTCATTCCATTAGGATTATTGGCGGTGATAATCGCAAACTATTGATATTTAAGGTCAGTATTTGCTACAAACAAGGTACTTTTATACAAATCCATCATGTAGTTTATTTTCATTATTGTTTACCGAAATTCGTATAAATGGCCAAATTCGATTGATTTGAATCAAAAGCACCGCAGAAAACGTAAGCTTTTTTCATACTCAAGTTGTTATATCACTGTTAAGCCAATAGAATATGTTTACTGCTTGTAACGAACAATGCATATGGAAGGTCTGGTTCGCTGATTTATCACGCGTTTTTGACAAACTATTAGTCTATTTTTTTGCCATTCAACGAGTTTTAACACAAACTCAACATGGAGGAATAAGTAGCCACTTTTCACCCTTTCCATATACCGCTACCTGTTCGCAAGCCAACTTATTTTAAACAGCATTGGGGAAGACCATGACACCAAATATTTTAATTGTCGAGGACGAACTGGTCACTCGTAATACGCTAAAAAGCACTTTCGAAGCTGAAGGCTATAATGTGTTTGAAGCGACAGACGGCAATGAAATGAACAGCGTGTTAGAAGCACACTCTGTCCACCTTATTATCATGGATATTAATCTACCTGGTAAAAATGGCCTATTACTAGCTCGCGAGCTTCGAGATCGTGAACAAATTGCCTTGATGTTCTTAACCGGCAGAGATAACGAAGTTGATAAAATTTTAGGCCTAGAAATTGGTGCCGATGATTACATTACCAAGCCGTTTAATCCTAGAGAATTGACTATTCGTGCTCGCAACTTGCTTAACCGCACCGTCAACGGACAAACCACCAGCGAAGAAAAAGGTTCGGTGGAAGAATACCGCTTTAACGGCTGGACTTTAGACATTAATAGCCGCTCTTTAGTTAGCCCTAACCAAGAGACCTACAAATTACCGCGCAGTGAGTTCCGCGCCATGCTGCACTTTGTAGAGAATCCAGGGCAAATTCAGACCCGTGCCGATCTGTTAAAGAAAATGACTGGCCGCGAGTTGAAGCCACATGACCGTACAGTTGATGTCACCATTCGTCGTATCAGAAAACATTTTGAATCGATACCCGAAACTCCGGAAATCATCGCGACCATCCACGGTGAAGGTTACCGCTTTTGTGGTGAAATCGAATAATTATTAGCTGACTTAAAAAACCTCGCTGTTTAGCGAGGTTTTTTTATACTTACTTAGAGCTCAGATACAGAACATTGCAAAGACTTTCATAAATTTGATTAAATATACAGCCATTTTTTTCAAGGTATAAATCACTTTTGTTTTTGATCAACATTCGGATTTGTAGTTATTTTTCTACATATCCTTTTGAGTTCTATCTTGTATAATGTGCGCAGATTTTTTTACTAGCATCCTCAACGGAGAATTATCTCAATGAAGAAAACCAAAATCGTTTGTACCATTGGTCCAAAAACTGAATCGGTAGAAATGCTCACTAAATTAGTTGAGTCAGGCATGAACGTAATGCGTCTTAACTTTTCTCACGGTGACTTTGCCGAGCACGGTGCTCGCATCGCTAACCTACGTGAAGTGATTAAAAACACTGGCAAGTCTGCTGCCGTTCTTTTGGATACCAAAGGTCCAGAAATCCGTACCATTAAACTTGCTGGCGGTGAAGATGTTAGCTTAGTTGCTGGTCAAGAATTCACTTTCACTACCGACCAAACAGTTATCGGTGATGCTACTCGCGTTGCAGTAACTTACCCAGGTTTTGCTGCTGACTTGAAAGTGGGCAACATGATCCTTGTTGATGACGGCCTAATCGAAATGGAAGTTATCGCTGTTTCTGACGACGAAGTGAAATGTACCGTACTTAACAACGGTGACCTAGGTGAAAACAAAGGTGTTAACCTTCCTGGTGTAATCGTTCAGCTTCCAGCACTATCTGCAAAAGATAAAGGCGATTTAGTTTTTGGTTGTGAGCAAGGTGTAGACTTCATTGCCGCTTCATTCATTCGTAAGAAAGAAGACGTACTAGAAATTCGCCAACTGCTAAAAGAAAATGGCGGCGAGAAGATCCAAATCATCTCTAAAATCGAAAACCAAGAAGGTGTAGATAACTTTGATGAGATCTTAGAAGTATCTGACGGGATCATGGTTGCTCGTGGTGACTTAGGTGTGGAAATTCCTGTTGAAGAAGTAATCTTCGCTCAGAAAATGATGATTGAGAAGTGTAACCGTGCTCGTAAATTGGTTATCACTGCAACTCAAATGCTTGATTCTATGATCAAAAACCCACGTCCTACTCGCGCAGAAGCGGGTGACGTAGCGAACGCTATCTTAGATGGTACTGACGCAGTAATGCTTTCTGGTGAATCAGCTAAAGGTAAATACCCAATTGAAGCGGTATCTATCATGGCAACTATCTGTGAGCGTACTGACGCAGTAATGCCTTCTAACTTAGATCCAGCTCGTGACAGCGGTAAGCTACGCATCACTGAAGCAGTATGTAAAGGTGCTGTAGAAACTTCAGAAAAATTGAGCGCACCACTTATTGTTGTTGCTACTGAAGGCGGTAAATCAGCGAAGTCTGTTCGTAAATACTTCCCACAAGCTAACATTCTAGCTATCACCACCAATACAAAAACTGCGGCTCAACTTTGCTTAAGCAAAGGTGTTGTTCCTCACGTTGTTGACGCTATCGAAAGCACAGATTCTTTCTATGCTCTAGGTAAAGAACTAGCCATCGAATCTGGTTTGGCTAACAAAGGTGATATCGTAGTAATGGTATCTGGTGCCTTAGTTCCATCTGGCACCACAAACACTTCTTCTGTACACGTACTATAAGTTACCGCTACAGAAAGACAAAAGGCGCCTTAGGCGCCTTTTTTATTGGCTAAGAATTTGGCTTTAGCTCGGCCAAATGCGCCATATCATTCAAGATCGAATCAATTTGCTCTAAAGCTAAGGCGTCAATATTTTCCGCTCGAGGATAAAGCGGCTGCTGGCGGTCATCTAACCAATGGCTGACCCAATAGTTGGTTGATAACAAAAATTCTCGCGCATATTGCTCGCTAATGGCTAAACAACCGCGTAAACAGACATCTAAATAGGACTGTAAAATAGGGCTATCGCTTTGTGGATGCCAATACTCTTGCGCCACATACACATAAATTTTTGCCGCAGGCTTGGGTAACTCGCTCAGCAACTCCACTTGCTCGGCTTGCAGTAATACTCGGTCATAGCCGGCTTCTCGTTGATCAAGTTGGGCTAAAAAAGTCTCGTCGAAAGGGATTAATACACCATTTACACTAGCTTTAGCTTCAGGACTAATTACCACTGCTGAGCGATCATGGCTGCCTTTTAATCCACTCCAATAACGTTGGTAACCATGCAAACGCGCAGCATAAGCTTTTTCACCGGGAAAAGTACGTTGCCGACAATCGGCATCAATTAAGCTGCCATAACCAAATATATAAACCACTTATCTCTCCTTTGAATTGTTTTAGCAGCTGCTATAAGTAAGGCTGAAATGAGCTGGAGCGGGAAATGACGTGGTGCCTTGCCACACCCGCCTCGATGAACGAGTATCAACATAATTCAAGCTTTGATGAAACAGCTGGGTACTCAGCTAAATTAGCAGCACTCATTTTTATCATTCGGCACGCAGAATTATCTCGCCGCAACTAGCTAATGACATGGACAAACATTAACATACTTGGCAGCACAGCATTCAATCTAATCATATTTAAGAGGTAACATGGATACAACGACACGCACAATGGATGTGGTAAAACGCATTGCTTTGGTCGCTCACGATCATAAAAAAACCGCATTAATTAACTGGGCTAAACAACATAGCGAGGCCTTAATGCAGCATCAACTTTATGGCACAGGTACTACAGGAACCTTATTGGCCCAACAAGGCTTTGAAGTTGAAGCACTATTAAGCGGCCCTATGGGTGGCGACCAGCAGTTAGGCGCCATGATAGCCGAAGGGAAAATCGATTTGATGATCTTCTTTTGGGATCCACTAGACGCGGTTCCTCATGATCCAGATGTAAAAGCCCTATTGCGTTTGGCGGCAGTGTGGAACATTCCAATGGCAACCAATCAAGCAACGGCTGACTTTATTCTAGCCAGCCGTCATTTTAATCAGCAGTTTTCAGTCGATGTGCCTGATTACGCAGGCTATTTGAAGAAACGAACCCAGTGATACTAAGCCGCGCTCTGACTCTCGGAGCCGCCCGCTCGGATCCTAAATAGCTTTCCAGAATGAGTGCGGTTAGCTTTATAGTCGGGTTGTAAGAAGCGAGGGCGAATTGATTTTAAATGCTCAATTTGCTCTTCGTTTAACTTACCCACTGGCAAGCCCAAAGCCTTGTAACTTAACAGCGGTCGAGCGGCTAAATTAATCATCATATCAACGTTGCTGCGTTGCTCCTGAACATGTTGCTCATTCATCGGCTTTAGCACCCCGTTATTCAACAGGTTCAGCACTGCTGGCTCATTCAGTGGCAGACTTAACACACTACGACGGGTAATAATAAATTCGCGAAGGATCGCGCGTTCTGAATGATCCAAACAAGCTATCATTGCCGAAAGGCGCTGTAATTCACGGCGCTGCTGAACGCCTGCACTTACATTCGCCACTAGCACTAACAGGCAACGGCTAAGAAAAAATGCTAAACCCGAGATACAGCTAAATACTAGGGCTATATTAAGCTCGGCACTTAAGCCTCCCTCTGGTAACCACTGCTGAGGAAGCATCAGCACCATCGCACTGGCTATCAATAGCCACGCCATAAAAATGTCTAAGATGCCCCAGCGGGCAAATAAACGACTTAAAAACTCCATTGTTCTACACTCCTGACAAAAAGCTGACTCTTCCTTACGGAGATAGCAAAGCTTATGCCAAGTAATGGTAGTCGTTTATTCTAATTTTCTGATAGCTACGCCACTAGGCAGTCTGGGCTAAAGGAACTTTTGCTAGAGCCTCTTGCATTAATTCAATACCCGCCCCGGCTTATGAGCGTTTTCGCTAAGGTGACGTCGCCACGCTCGCGCGCCCACGCAACCTTGGAACAGCCCCAACATGTGTCGGCTAATATGTTGCAGCCGCCCACCGTTAGCTAAGTGCTGTTCAATATACGGCAGCATCAACTCAACTACTTGATGGCGACTAAGCGGCTCATTCGCCGCGTCAAAGATCCGTTGATCTACTTGCGCCAAAATATACGGATTTTGATAGGCTTCTCTACCAACCATCACGCCATCCACATGCCGCAGATGCGTTTCTGCTTGCTCTAGGTCAGTAATACCGCCGTTAATACTAATATTAAGCTGCGGATAATCCTGCTTTACTTGGTAAGCGCGTTGATAGTTTAAAGGGGGATATCGCGGTTTTGCTTAGGGCTAAGACCAGACAACCATGCTTTACGCGCATGAATAATGAAGGTTTCACAGCCGGCCTCGGCCACCGTCTCAATGAAATCTTGTAAAAACGGGTAACTGTCTTGCTCATCTATGCCAATGCGTGTTTTTACTGTGACTGGAATGCTCACTTGCTGCTGCATCTTAGCCACGCACTCCGCCACTAACTTGGGTTCAGCCATCAAACAAGCCCCGAAGCGACCATTTTGCACTCGATCAGAAGGACATCCCACATTAAGGTTAACTTCGTCATAAGCCAAATCTTCTGCCCGCTTAGCGCATTCAGCTAAAGCCTGAGGGTCTGAACCGCCCAGCTGCAAAGCAATTGGATGCTCCTGCTCGGAATAACCAAGGTAATCGCCCTTGCCATGTAAGATAGCGCCCGTGGTCACCATCTCTGTATACAACAGGGTGTTTTTACTCATCAAACGATGAAAATAACGGCAGTGACGATCAGTCCAATCGAGCATGGGCGCGATCGAAAAGCGCAAAGGTGGATGCATAGTTAAAGCCTCTGTTGATTGATAATTTTAGCCATACATTCCATGACGGCACAACGCGATAAACTGACAGCACCCCTTCTACAAACAGGCAGCGCTTACAGTGCTAGCACAATGCTAGAGCTTTGGGCTGGCGATTATACAGACTGCAACTAAGCGCTTCAATTAAGCACTGCATAATTCATTACCGACCGCTCTAATGCTGGCTAACAATATACCGATGCCCGTCAGTATTCACGCAACTCCACGAGCCTGGGCTAAAACACAGACCACAATAGGCTAGATATTTACTCGAGTATTAATAATTGTTCTCTTTTTCAGTGAAATAGTTCGTAAAAAAAAGACTTAGAGTTGCAGCTCATCGGATCTCGTGCGATTCTTAATAGCACTATCAAAAAAATTTGTGAGCACAGCTAAGCGCTACCAACAATAACTCTCAAAGCGTAAGCTTCATTCACCCTAAGCTGGAAGTAATCTGTCACTATGGATGTAAATTTTGTAAACCCCTTTTTAAAGTCGTTATTAAACGTACTCAGCACAATGGCCCAACTTGAGCTCAAACCAGGTAAGCCAGGCCTTAAAAAAGACGAAATCGCCCGTGGTGATGTTTCAGGCTTAATCGGTATGGTTGGCCCGCAAACCAAAGGCTCACTCTCGATTAGCTTCGACAAAGGGCTTGCCATCGAAATTATGCGCCGTATGTTGGGGGAAGCTCCCGACTCAATTAATGAAGAAGTCACCGACATGGTGGGCGAGATTACCAACATGGTCACAGGGGGTGCTAAGCGTTTATTGGCCGATGATGGCTACGATTTTGATATGGCCACGCCTGTGGTCGTTTCGGGCCCTTCTCACACCATCACGCATAAAACAGAAGGCCCTAAGGTATTAATTCCGTTTAGTTCTTTGCATGGCAATGCCACCATAGAAATTTGCTTTGAAAATACCTAATAAAACGCTCATAAAGAAAAAGCCCGCATTAGCGGGCTTTTTTGCTTTGTTAAGGAGGCTTTAAAGCAATTATAGGCCTTCAGCGTTAGCTGATAGGTACTTAGCTACGCCTTCTGGGCTCGCGTCCATACCTTCTTTACCTTCTTCCCATTGAGCAGGACAAACTTCACCGTTTTTCTCATGGAAGTTTAGTGCGTCAACCATACGTAGCATTTCATCGATGTTACGGCCTAGAGGTAGGTCGTTAACTACTTGGTGACGAACTACACCTTCTTTGTCGATAAGGAAAGAACCACGGAAAGCCACGCCAGCTTCTGGATGCTCAACATCGTAAGCTTTACAGATTTCGTGTTTAACATCAGCTACTAATGGGTATTGAACTTGACCAATACCGCCGTCTTCAGTAGAAGTGTTACGCCATGCGTTGTGAGTGAATTGAGAATCAATAGATACGCCAACAACTTCAACGCCTTTGGCTTGGAAATCTTTGAAGCGGTGGTCAAAGGCAATCAACTCAGAAGGACAAACAAAAGTAAAATCTAGTGGGTAAAAGAACACAACCGCTGTTTTACCTTTGATGTGCTCACTTAGAGTAAAGCTATCAACAATCTCACCGTTACCTAGAACAGCTGCAGCAGTAAAATCTGGAGCGGGACGACCAACTAATACACTCATTTCGAATTCCTTTAGTTAATTAAGTAGGTTATTAATCTCGCTAATAATGATGCGCGAATCGGCACCATTATACGAATTGTTCTAATCAATTAATTTGATAGCTTTAACCTATCAAATATAAGATTAATAATTCAAGTTCCAATTAATAGCTCATAATCAGCAAATTGTAAATACTACTTTGTATAAGTTAATCTAACTCGAGACGTAAGCTTAGTTACCAATTCGTAAGCGATGGTGCCCACGGCTTTAGCCACCTGTTCTACTGGCAACTCAGGCCCCCACAATACCACTCTGTCGCCAACCTTATCTTGGCTATTGGGACCCAAATCAACACACAGCATATCCATTGAAACTCGACCGACAATAGGCACCATACGGCCATTAAGCCATACTGGCGTACCATTAGGCGCACTGCGCGGGTAACCGTCACCGTAGCCCATTGCGACTACACCTAAACGGGTATCTTGAGTGGCTTGCCACGTTGCACCGTAGCCTACGCTTTCACCCTTGGAGTGCTGGCGTACCGCAATCAAGTTTGATTGCAGAGTCATCGCTGGGACAAGGCCAAAATCGGCTCCGCAATTATCTACTTGAGGCGAAATTCCATATAGGGAAATCCCAGGGCGGTTCCAATCAAAATGGGATTGAGGCCACAACAATACTCCGGCCGAATTGGCTAAGGAACACTCGCCGCCCAAGCCACTACTCAACGAAGTAAACAAATCAATTTGTTGTAATGTTAATGGGTGGTCTAGCTCATCGGCACAAGCAAAGTGGCTAATTAACTTAAGCGGCTGCTGAATATTTGGATGGTGCTTAATGCCGGGGAATAAAGCATGAAACTGCTCGGCTAAAAAACCCAAGCGGTGCATGCCGGTATCAAGTTTCAGCCACGTATCCAGCGGCTGAGCAAAAGACAAACTTTCGAGCAGTGCCAATTGCTGCTCACTGTGCACCACTGCAGCCACTTGATGCTGCACTAAAGCTTGAGCTTCGCCGGCGTCAAAGAAGCCTTCCAAAGCCAGTATATAAGATTGGATCCCCGCTTGGCGCAGCGCCAGCGCTTCAGGGGTACGAGCCACTGCAAAGCCATCGGCAAGGTCAGCTAAAGCTTCTGCCACCTCTAACATGCCGTGACCATAAGCGTTGGCTTTAATCACCACCAAGGTTTTACTGTTCGGCGCAGCTTGCTTTAATAAGCGTAGATTATGTCTTAAGGCAGCCAGTGAAACCTGTGCATTTGCTATGTCCATTCGAGCCTATTCGTCGTCGTAGAACTCTCCGGCCCAATTATCGAACCGTGAAAAGTGGCCTTGGAAAGTCAAGGGGACTCGACCAATGGGACCATTACGCTGCTTACCAATAATAATTTCCGCCAAACCTTTGTTATCCGTCCCTTCGTTATAAACTTCATCACGATAAATGAACATGATTAAGTCGGCATCCTGCTCAATCGAGCCCGATTCACGTAAGTCCGAGTTAACCGGACGTTTATCGGCGCGCTGCTCCAAACTACGGTTTAACTGTGATAAGGCCACCACGGGTACGTTCAACTCTTTGGCTAATGATTTGAGCGAGCGAGAAATTTCGGCAATTTCCAAAGTTCGGTTTTCGCTTAAGCCTGGCACCTGCATCAACTGTAGGTAATCGATCATAATCATGCTTAAGCCCCCCTCCTCACGTGCCACTCGGCGTGCTCGAGAGCGCACTTCTGTGGGTGTTAAGCCGGAAGAATCATCCACATACATTTTCGATTTTTCAGCCATTAGGCCCATAGTTGAAGATAAACGCGCCCAGTCATCATCATCCAAACTACCGGTACGAATTTTGGTTTGGTCAATTCGTCCTAATGAGGCCAGCATACGCATCATAATTTGCTCAGAAGGCATCTCTAAACTAAAAATAAGCACCGGCTTATCTTGAGTCATCGCTGCATATTCACAAAGGTTCATGGCAAAGGTGGTTTTACCCATCGACGGACGCGCCGCCACAATAATCAAGTCTGAGCCCTGTAAGCCACTGGTCTTCTTATCTAAGTCAGCAAAACCGGTTGATACCCCAGTTACCCCGTCGTTCGGGGCCTTATATAACTCTTCAATTTTATCGATGGTTTGCGCCAATAAACCTTTTACTTCTTTAGGGCCTTCGTTGGCATTAGCGCGCGATTCGGCGATTTTAAATACTTTACTTTCGGCGAAATCAAGTAGGTCACTACTCTTACGTCCCGCTGGTTCATAGCAGCTATCGGCGATTTCATTGGCCACTGAAATCAGCTCACGTGTTACCGCCCGCTCTCGCACAATTTCTGCGTAGGCGCGAATGTTCGCCGCACTGGGCGTATTCTTAGCAATCTCACCGAGATAAGCAAAACCACCAATATCGTCCAGCTGTTCTTGGCGCTCTAGCTCTTCAGATACCGTCACCAAGTCAATCGGTTGGCCACCTTCGGCTAGGCGATGCATTGCGGCAAAAGCATATTGGTGAGCGCGCTGATAGAAATCTTGCTCAACCACCAGCTCTGAGACATTGTCCCAAGCGTTGTTATCTAACATCAAGCCACCCAACACGGCTTGCTCTGCTTCGAGCGAATGCGGAGGCACTTTCAGTTGATCGATTTGAGAATCTTTAGGCTTTTTATCTTTAAAATCACGAGAGGGCATGCGGGCTGCCATAATCTGTCATTGCGGTTGTTCAATACTGCTGTCTATTATGCGGGAATATTATAACGACACCAAGTACCATTTAACCAAAGCGAGCAAACAAAAAAGCCAGCTCATGGCTGGCTTCAACTTAAAACACAGCCATTACATAGCGGCAAAATAAGCCGCTAGTTCTGCAATCTCTTCGTTAGTTAAGCTGGCAGCTTGGGCCTGCATAACCATGGCTAGACCGCCGCTACGTTGCTTGGCACGATAAGCCTCTAATGCTTTCACCAAGTATGCTTCTTTTTGCCCTGCTAAATTAGGGTAATCAGCGGTAGTACCTATGCCGTCAGCTCCATGACACGCGGCACATATTGGGGCCTTAGCTGGTGCCGCGTTGGCCGTTGCTGTGACAAATGGAAGCGATAATGCTAGCGCAAGGATTATTTTATTCATCTTCATTCTCTTGATTTATATTAGGATGACAAAGTAATTGCCCTGAGGCCGTTACTCCACACAAGCTAGCTTCAGGTTAATTTGAGCATAGCAAAGAAAACATAAGAGCAACAGCATCAACAGCTTAGAACATGAGCCCTTTAAAATATTGAGATGGCAGGGGCTTGTAGGCAGTCCTCAGCGTCATGTGTGACCAAAATAGCCGGAATAGCTAAGGTTTCGATTTTAGCCTTAACAAAGGCCCTAAACTGCTTACGCAGCGGTTTATCAAGTTTACTAAAGGGTTCATCCAGTAGTAATAATTTAGGTTCAGCCAATAAACTGCGTAATACACTCACTCTGGCTCGCTGCCCTCCCGATAGGCTGGCGATATCACGCAGCTGATAACCGGCCATACCCGCTTCTTGCAAGGCCTGCGCGATGATTACATCGGCTTGCGGGTGTTGATTTGCCGCTAAGCCATAACGTAAGTTTTGTGCAACATTAAAGTGTGGGAATAGCAGATCATCTTGAAATAACATCCCCACCTCACGCTCTGCTTGAGGCAAACTTAATAAGGATTTACCAGCCAATTCAACCAAGCCAGAACAGCTGAACTGGCTATCTAAAGTACCTGCTAAGGCCGCTAAAAAAGTGGATTTACCACAGCCGCTAGGTCCCATAATGGTGACAATCTCACCACCAGCCACCTGCAAATTAAAATCTTTCAATAAGCTCTGATGATTCAAACTTAAACAGAATTTTTCGATAGTTAACATTAGTTTTGCATTTCCCGGCGCTGACGATAACGCCATTTCGGCCAAATAATCACCATGCTATATACCAACAATGGCAGTAAAGTTTGCCAAATTACCATTACTGCAGTAATCCGCCTGTCTCCTCCCGAGGCCAAGGCTACCGCCTCGGTGGTAAGGGTGCTTAAACGGCCTGCTCCAGCAAACAGTGTGGGCAAGTATTGCGCAATGCTCACCGCAAAGCCGATGGCAAAAGCAAAGCCCAAAGGCCGCGTCAGCATTGGTAGTTTCACTTTAAATAAACTTCGCCAATAACTATGAGACAAGCTAATCGCCGCCTGCATGTAACGCTGGTCAAAGCCGCGATAACTATCAACTAAAGATAGGTAAACATAGGGCAAAACAAAGATAAGGTGAGCCCAAATCACGCTAATCAGCAAACCATCCAAGCGATAACGAAACAGTTCCACCTGCATCCCAAATAAAAATGCGACTTGCGGCAATAACAGCGGCAGATAAATCACTAAGGACCACCAGCCGCCGCTTATTTGGCGTTTTACTTGATACTCTAAACAAGCAATCACCAACACCAAGCTCAACGCAGCAGACGCCACGGCAATGATTAAACTGTTTAACAAGGGTTCGATTAAATAACTGCCAGCTTGTTGCCAATAACGTAAACTCCATTCGCTGGGTAGGGCCTCGGGGAAACGCCATCGCCAAGCAAATGACCATATCAGCATTAGCGCCAGGCTTAAAATTAGGCAAAGCATAACCACCGCCACTAAGCACATGGCCCATCTAGATTGCCCTTCCACTTTGCGCAGCCCCCGCATAGCGCAGACTAAGTTCGCTGCTAAATAAATTTTTTCTAACCACAACGCCAAGGCTAGGCTCAAGCCAACCGACAAGAGTAGCAATATCGCCCCGGCAGCACCTAACAAACGATGCTCAAGGTAGCTATCACTAAACCACTGCCAAACCAACAAGCCCAAGGTCACAGGTCGACTAGGACCAATAATTTGAGCCACGTCTACCACCGTTAAAGAAAACGCCAAAACACAAAAAAATGCCAAGCGAATTCGACGCAACAATTGCGGGAATAGGATTTGTTTCCACACTTGAGCCCGTGAATACCCCAAGCTTTGTCCCACCATCAAGCTACGCTTAATCGGCAACTGAGAACAAGCGGCCAATAATACGAAGAGTAAAAAAGGCAGTTCTTTCAGCCATAAGGCCAAAATAAGACTCAAGCCCCAAGGGTCTTGGGTGGTTTGCCACAAAGGAGGGTAGTTAAAACCACTTAACCAAGGCGACACCCAGCGCATTAACCAGCCACTGGGTGCCAGTAAAAACAATAAGGCAATTGCCATAGCCACATGGGGAATAGCTAGAAACGGTGCGAGAGACTTTTCCAGCCAAGACCAATAGCGCGAGTGATAACAATGCATCAATAACCACAGCGCGCATACCAGAGAAAGCAATGCCGCGCTCCAACCGGTCAATAAGCTTAAACCTAAAGAGCGCCACAAAGAGGGATAAGTAAGCAATTGCTGCCAAGCCGCTAGGCTAAGCTCGGTTTTTCCAGCAAGCGGAAAATAGCCAAAGGCTGGCAATAAGGTAGCCAGCAAACCCAAAACCACGGGAAGCAGCAATAACAATAAGCTAATCGCCGGGAAAACAATCCCTGCCCTATCGTATAAGCGCCTCATCGGCTATAACGGCGCAACCATTCTGCTTCCAATAAAGTCACCCAGCTAGCATGCGGCTCGGCAAGCACATTGGCTCGGTCTTGCGCACTTAAACTGGCTGGGCTTAACTGTTGCTGAAATAGCTGTCGTTGTTCGGCATTAAGCTTATCCATACTCAAAACACTAGGATCCCCCCAATAACTAAGATCCGATTTACGCGCCTGGGCTTCGGGCGATAACAAGAAATTGGCCACGACCATCGCCGCGGCCGTCGCATCACTATTAAAAGGAATAGCCAAGAAATGGGTATTGGCAATGCTGCCAGCTTGATGTACATAACTGCGCACAGACTCAGGTAACAAGCCTTGAATAATGCCCGCTGCAGGCTCATTAGGATTAAAAGTAAAGGCAATGCTTAATTCGCCATCATTGAGTAGCTGTTGCATCTGCCCACTGCCACTAGGGAAACTTAAGCCACGGCGCCACATTAAGGGATGCAGTTTATCTAAAAAACGCCATAACTCGGCAGTAAGCTGCTCAAACTGTTGTTTGTCTACCGCTTGATAGAGCACGCTTTGGTCGTCAATAAACTCCAGCAATGCTTGCTTAATAAAGGTTGTGCCATAGAAACTAGGCGGAGCAGGATAAGTAAATAAGCCCGGATGTTGCTCAAGGTAACGCAATAAATCTAGCATTGACTTGGGAGGTTGAGCTAAGCGAGCACTATCATAATAGAAAGTCAGCTGTGCGCCGCCCCACGGTGACTCATAGCCCTCAACAGGAAGAGTAAAATCATAAAGCAAAGCGGGACTTTGTTGATCGGTTAGCGCTAAGTTAGGTAAACGCTGACTAAATGGACCAAACAGTAAATCAGCCTCCTTCAGCGCGCGAAAGTTTTCACCATTCACCCACACTAAATCAACGCTGCCACCTTCGCTTCGACCACTCACCTTCTCAGCCAGAATACGACTCACCACATTGGCGGTTTCGCTTACCTTTACATGTTCTAAATTAACGTGGTAACGCTGTTTGACTTGTTCAGCAGCCCAATCAATATAAGCGTTAATATTATCGTCACCGGCCCAGGCATTGAAGTAAACAGTTTGCCCTTTCGCTTGTTGCTCAAGCGCTTGCCAGTTCTGCTCAGCTTGCACCGCAAGGCTAATGAAAGTACTCAGCACTATAAAAAATAAACGCACACTCGCTCTCCTTGTATAAGTGACATGAACAGCCACATTACGCTTCCTTTAATTAAACCGGCTTCAAACCCAGTCTCTTTCAATAATGCCTAAAATCATACCCCATATACAAAAAAACCGCGCCAAGGCGCGGTTTTTTTCAAGCGATGAAACTGAAATTATTCAGCAGCAACAACTTGTAGCGTAACAGTAGCACTTACGTCAGAATGAACTTGGATAACAACATCCACTTCACCAGTAGTACGTAATACACCGTTTGGTAGGCGAACTTCAGATTTAACTACGTTAACACCGGCAGCAGTTACCACATCAGCGATGTCGCGAGTACCGATAGAACCGAATAGTTTACCTTCTTCACCAGCTTTAGCTTCAATAACAATCGCTTCTAGAGCGTTTAGTTTTTCAGCGCGAGCTTCAGCGTCTTTCAAAGTATCTGCAAGTTTAGCTTCTAATTCTGCACGACGAGCTTCGAAAACCTCAACGTTAGCTTTAGTTGCTGGTACTGCTTTACCTTGTGGGATCAAGAAGTTACGTGCGTAACCTGCTTTAACATTAACTTGATCACCTAAACCGCCTAAGTTAGCGATTTTGTCTAATAGAATAATTTCCATTACCTTTCCTCGAAAATGTAAGTTGAGTTAGGCCAGTTGCAACGCCGACTTACTTATGTAAATCAGTGTATGGCAATAGAGCCAGGTAACGAGCACGTTTAATAGCGCGTGCAAGTTGACGTTGGTATTTAGCGCTTGTACCAGTAATACGGCTAGGTACAATTTTACCACTTTCAGTGATGTAGTTTTTCAATGTTGCAGTATCTTTGTAATCGATCTCTACAACACCTTCCGCTGAGAAGCGGCAGAATTTACGACGACGGAAAAAACGTGCCATAACATTATCCTCATGATAACAATTCAATTTCCGAAGCATGAAGTACCAAGCGATAATTACCGTTGGCGGCCTTGTGGCTATGGATAAAACCACTGACCCTAACTTCACACCCCATACTTATATGCGATGAATCTTGCTTTAAAATATCGCCACTTGCGACTACCGCCATTTGGCAATAGGCTTGGCGAGAAAATCCAGCTTCTTGCTGCTGCGAACGATGCTCTAACCAAAACTGGCAGTGAGCAACTCCCGCCGGACTGATTGTGCGTTTTGGCGCGCGTAATACCCGCCCTTGCAAAATCAATCTATTTTCAGACATCAGTCTTATTCTTCGCTAGTTGACTCTTCTTCAGCTTCTACTTTAGGAGCTTCTTCTGTTGCCGCTTCTTCACGACGAGCTGGACGCTCTTCGTCACGACGAGCTGGACGCTCATCTTTAGCTTTAGCAATAGCTGATGCTTCAGTGATAGCAGACTTAGTGCGCATGATCATGTTACGGATAACAGCATCGTTGAAACGGAAAGCAGTTTCCAATTCATCAACAACTTCTGCGCTAGCTTCGATGTTCATAAGAACATAGTGGGCTTTGTGCAATTTTTCGATTGGGTAAGCCAATTGACGGCGGCCCCAGTCTTCCAAGCGATGGATGCTACCGCCGTTATCGTTGATAACTGCTGAGTAACGCTCGATCATACCTGGAACTTGTTCGCTCTGGTCTGGGTGGACCATGAATACGATTTCGTAATGACGCATGATTGCTCCCTACGGGTTATAGCCTCGTTCATGGTACAGTCAAACCGAAGAGGCAAGGAACTAAAAATAAAATGACTGTTTTAGGGGCGCAAATTCTATGTGAAGGTGAGATTTTAATCAAGTTAAATTAACGCCCCTGTACAAATAAAAAAGGAGGCGTAAATACGGCCTCCTTTTAGACATAAACAGAGCTCACATTTAACGGCGTTGACGCACCGCCTCAAACAAACAAATCCCTGCTGCTACCGACACATTTAAGCTGGAAACAGCGCCTAACATCGGTAATTTGACTAACTCGTCACAGGTCTCGCGCGTTAAGCGCCGCATCCCGGTTCCCTCTGCGCCCATCACGATGGCCATCGGCCCCTGTAATTTACTGTCGTAAATGAACTGTTCGGCCTCACCAGCCGTGCCGACAACCCACACCCCTAACTGTTGTAAATCACGTAAGGTTCTCGCAAGGTTTGTCACCACCACTAAAGGCACTGTTTCGGCGGCACCACAGGCCACCTTTCGTACCGTAGCATTCAATTGCACCGATTTATCTTTAGGCACAATCACTCCCGCCACTCCAGCGGCGTCGGCATTGCGTAAACACGCACCTAAATTATGCGGATCGGTCACGCCGTCCAAGACTAAAAACAGCGGTGCAGTAGTAGCTTCAACTAACTGCTTTAAATCGTGTTCATTATAGCCACGCCCCGCCTTAACCCGAGCAACGATCCCCTGATGTTGGGTACTCTCTGCTTTATCGTCTAGCGCCTTACGCGGCATAAACTGAACCGATGCGCCTAAACGACGTAACTCATTCAACAAAGGTAATAAGCGCTCATCTTGACGGCCTTTAAGGGCGAAGACTTCTATAATTCGCTCGGGGCTACGTTCGAGTAAAGCCTGCACCGCATGCAGACCATAAATAACTTGTTGGCTCATATTTAATTCTTCTGTTGTTTAGCGACGCTGCGCTCTTTTTTACCCGGCCGTTGCTTGCGTTTTTTACTGGGTTTCTTACGCTGCTTCGGCTGGCTATCACTGTTGGATTTGGCTTTTTTAGCTGCAGGATCACGTTGCTGCCACGGGCTAAAGCCACCTTTATTTTCTCCCGCCGAGCTACTCTCTGACTTAGCTGCGCGACGCTTACCCTTATTTTTACTATCACGGTGGCGCTGTTTATTGCGCCCTTTGTTACGTCCTTCTTCGGTTGGCTCAGGTTTAATAAACCGTTGCCCCCGCCCACCGTCTTTACCGCTGCGCGCTGGACGCTCAAACTCATCGGCTTGACCGTCTTTATTGACCACCACAAATTCCATCTTACGGTCGGCCATGTTCACCGCAGCAACCTTAACCCGTAAGGCATCGCCAATCCTAAAGCGCTTACCGGTATTTTCCCCCACCAGCAGCTGACGAGCGGCATCATAATGATAATAATCACCACGTAAAGAGTTGATGTGCACTAAACCATCGATATGAAACTCATCCAAGCGAGCAAAAAAACCAAAACCGGTGACCGCAGCAATGGTGGCGGGTAAGACTTCACCTACATGATCCTGCATATACTCACACTTAAGACTGTCCGCCACTTCACGCGTGGCATCATCGGCACGACGTTCAGTCATCGAGCACTGCTCGCCAAACTTATCCATCTCTTCATCTTGGTAGGCAAAGCCACCGGTGCTCGTCCACTTATTGCTTAAGTTTTTACCGGCCGTTTCGGCCTCAAGCTTGGCCACCAAGTATTTAATCACGCGATGCAATAATAAGTCGGGATAACGGCGAATTGGCGAAGTAAAGTGAGCATAAGACTTAAGCGCTAAACCAAAGTGACCAATGTTGTCGGGCTGATAGACGGCCTGCATCATGGAGCGCAATAACATGGTTTGAATCAGCTCAATATCGGGGCGCTGTTGGATAGACTCAACTAGGTGAAAATAGTCACTGGGCTGTGGCTCTTCGCCTCCACCCAAGGGTAAGCCCAGCTCATTGAGAAAGCTTCTAAAATTAGTGAGCCGCTCCTTGCCAGGGCGATCGTGTACTCGGAACAAAATCGGCTGGCGATGTTTCTCTACAAATTTGGCCGCCGCCACATTCGCTTGAATCATGCACTCTTCAATCATCTTGTGCGCGTCATTGCGGGTAAGCGGAATAATCTGCTCAATTTTTCGCTGAGCATTAAAAATGAAACGCGTTTCTTGAGTTTCTAGCTCAATACCACCGCGTTCAGAACGGGCTTGTTTTAAAGCTAAGTACAGACGATGTAACTCTTGCAGGTGCGGAACTTGCTCTGCATAACGCTGGCTTAAGGCTTCATCTCCCTCCAAAATTGCCGCTACTTTATTGTAGGTAAAGCGAGCATGAGAATGCATCACGGCTTCGTAGAATTTATACCCCGATAAGCGTCCCGCGGCCGAAATCGTCATTTCGGCCACCATACACAAACGGTCAACATTAGGGTTTAACGAACACAAACCATTAGACAGTTGTTCCGGTAACATGGGAACAACTTGGTCGGGAAAATATACCGAATTACCGCGATTTAAGGCTTCTTTATCTAAGGCCGAATCGGGACGCACATAGTAGGACACATCGGCAATCGCCACCCATAAACGCCAGCCGCCAGACTTTTTAGCTTCGCAGTAAACCGCATCATCAAAGTCGCGGGCATCTTCACCATCAATAGTAACTAGAGGTAAATCGCGTAAATCAACGCGATTGACTTTAGCCTCGTCATCCACCTCTTCGGCGAGTTTCTCTACCGCTTTGCTTACCGCCTTAGGCCATTCGTGAGGGATATCGTGATTGCGTAAGGCCACTTGCACTTCCATGCCAGGCGCCATTTTTTCGCCCAGAATATCAATTACCTTACCTACGGCCAATTTGGGCGCAGAAGGACGGCTCAGTACTTCCACCACCACCACTTGCCCTTGGCGGGCACCAGCGGTATCGTTTTTGCCAATGATAATATCTTGGTTAATACGGGTATCATCAGGCACCACATAACGGTGATTACCTTCCACAAAAAAGCGCCCCACCAATTCTATAGTGCGTTCTTTAAGTACACGTATCACTTGGCCTTCACGACGTCCCCGCTTATCCATACTTGAAGGAGCGGCCAATACAAAGTCATTATGAAAAACCTTGCGCATTTCCTTTGCGGGAAGGAATAGATCACTACCTTCTTGAGTGGTTTTGAGAAAACCAAAGCCATCACGGTGACCAATAATAGTCCCCGTCACTAAGCCTAAACGCTCTGGTAAGGTATAAGCGCCAATACGTGTAGTCACTAACAAACCTTCTTCGAGCATTTCAGCCAAAGTCGCGGAAAACTGGGCCTGTTGCTCGGCATTACACAGCGCTTGCAGCCAATCCTTAGAAACTGGCGCCATTTCCTCGCTAACAGCAGCAAGAATGTGGGATTTGAGAGTGGCTGATACAGCCTGATTTTGCATTAACTCACCTATAAGCTAGAACCATTAAGGGGCTCCTTAATAGAATAGCTCTATGTTAATGCTTTGCGCCTAGCTTTAGTAGGGTTGGTTGCTCGCTTTAGCCTTAACTACCACATATTCAGGCATTTTTTGGGCTAATTTAGCCAATAGTTGGCTTGCCTGCCTATGGGTTTGCTTGTCAGCAATAATCGAATGATGCAACCAGCGGTAGGCATCTTCATAATCATAAGGGCTACCGTTACCGTCAACATACAGCTGCACCAAACGCAGCTGTGCGGCCAAAAAGCCACGCCCCGCAGCTTCTCTTAATAATGGAATCGCCTTTGCGTAGTCTTGCTGCACCAAGGTTCCGGTAGCGTAATAACGGCCTAATTGTTCCATTGCAGCGGCTAAACCTTGGTTAGCGGCTCGCCACATGTACATCAAGCCCAACTCTGGATCGGCATCAACGCACACTCCCCAGGCCAACATATCTCCCCACAGAAATTGATAGCTAGGAATAGCAACGATTTCTGCACGAGCTTCAATATCTTCGACCAACTGGCAGTCATCGGCCTTCACCCGAGCAAGATGCTGGTTATTATTGATCCATGCAATCAATTCATCTTGTTGGTACAATTGCACCGCTTCAATAGCAGGAGGGCTAGTATATTCTGTAGGATCAGTATTCACCATTTCGGAACTAGCCGGCTCCGCTTCATCGTCGACCGACAAAGCATCAATCGATTCAGCATGGGCAAGGCCTAACACGGCCCACAAAAGTAATGAAATAACGTGCTTATTCATATCCAATCCTCTTAACAATTAAGCTATCGGCAGGCATAGAAAAAGCTGTAGTCGCTTTAGCATAAAAAAAAGGAGTGCTGAGCACTCCTTTCATTTAGCTTCGCGAGCTCTTACACAAATTCAATACCTTTTTCGATATCGCCATGTAAGGTATCTAACATGCCATCAATGGCCTGTTTTTCAAACTCACTCACTTCACCGTAAGGTAAGATTTCAACTACACCTTGCGCACCAAGACGCACTGGCTGAGCAAAAAACTGTGCGTGCTCACTACCGCCATCGACGTAGGCGCATTCAACAACCTCTTCGCCCTGAGCCGCTTTAACCAAAGACAAACAAAAACGCGCTGCTGCTTGGCCCATAGAAAGCGTGGCACTGCCGCCACCGGCTTTAGCTTCAACCACTTCAGTACCCGCATTTTGAATACGTGTGGTCATCGCAGCGATTTCTTCATCGGTAAAAGAAATGCCTTCTAGCTGAGACAATAAAGGCAGAATGGTCACGCCACTGTGGCCGCCAATCACGTTCAGTTTAATGTCGGCTGGGTTTAAGCCTTTCGCTTCAGCAATAAAGGTCTCAGAGCGAATCACATCAAGCGTGGTCACACCAAATAATTTAGCGGGATCATAAACGCCAGCTTTTTTCAGTACCTCTGCGGCGATTGGCACAGTGGTATTCACTGGGTTGGTAATAATACCTATGCAAGCTTTAGGGCAGGTTGCAGCCACTTTTTCAATTAGGTTTTTAACAATACCAGCATTGATGTTGAACAGATCCGAACGATCCATTCCTGGCTTACGCGCCACACCAGCTGAGATTAATACGATGTCTGCTCCTTCTAAGGCTGGGCTAGGGTCTTCACCAGCAAATCCTTTAATCGCCACTTGTGTAGGAATGTGGCTCAAGTCAACAGCAACACCTGGGGTTACTGGAGCAATATCATATAGCGAAAGTTCAGAACCAGCGGGTAACTGGGTTTTTAATAGTAATGAAAGGGCTTGGCCAATTCCGCCTGCAGCTCCTAATACGGCAACTTTCATCCAACTTCTCCATGCTTTTTTTGTAGTGGTAGAGGGGACGTCTATAAAGACTCTGACAAGATAACGGAATACACCTAAAAATACAATTTGGTAACATTTTTAAAGCAAGTTAAAAACAGTAAAACCTTGCCTCTATCACACTTTAACAACACTGTATAAGACCTTGGTCTAACAGACTTTACTGTTTAAAATAGTGCTTGTATAGGCTTAGGTAGCGACCATTGTTTTTTAACACAGTAAGGGCGTGATTGATTTGTTGTAACAAACTTGGATTTTGTTTAGATACGGCAATGCCCAAGCCCCCTACCGGATATTTTGGCTCAACTTGAGTAACAAAACCTGTATGACTAGCAAGCCAATACTGCGCAGCAGCCGCATCTAAAAAAACCGCATCAATTTTACCTTGGCTTAAATTAGCCAGTGCTAGCTGATAACTCGGATAGGAAATTGACAATAATTCGGGGCGTTGACTGCGCAGAAAATGCTGAAAACTAGAGCCACTTTGTACCGCAATAACCGAAAAGTCAGCCAACTCAAACCCAGCATGACTAATGTATACCGCGGTATTTTCGAAATAAGGCTGGCTAAAGCTCACTTGCTCTAAGCGAGCATTGGTAATATCTAAGGCCGATATGGCTAAGTCATAATTACCCTCGGCCACGCTGTCCAATAAACTATCAAAAGGCTGATGGTAAAACTCACAGCGTCGCTTAATTTGCTGGCATAGCGCCTTGGTCAGGGCTATATCAAAACCCACAATCTGTTTATGTTCATTAAAGCTCTCGAAAGGGGGGTAAGAGGCTTCGGTTACCACTCGCAATGGCACCTCTTCGGCGACTAGCCAATTGCTAAATAGGAGGGTAATAAAAAACAAAAACTTAAGCCACATCGTTCGCTACTCGTTTAGGATGAACTGCTTATATTAATCTAGCTTAGCAAAGCCTCCCAACTAATTAAAAGTTCGCCATTGTTCAAATTTGTGCCCAAGCATGCATTTATATGCACAAATGTCGAATAAAGTTGATATAAGCCATAAACTTGGCGACAATAAGCACGGATTTATAAGCTCGGATCACCGATGAAATATAGCGATAAACAAGAACAATTAATTAAAGCCTTCAAGTCACTGTTGAAAGAAGAACGGTTTGGCTCACAAGCTGAAATTGTTACCGCCTTGCAAGAGCAGGGCTTCGAAAACATTAACCAATCCAAAGTATCCCGCATGCTGAGTAAATTTGGCGCGGTGCGTACCCGCAATGCGAAAATGGAAATGGTTTATTGCCTACCAGCAGAACTGGGGGTGCCCACCGTTTCCAGCCAATTAAAAATATTGGTATTAGAAATGGACTATAACGATGCATTGATCGTTATTCATACCAGTCCAGGGGCGGCGCAATTAATCGCCAGGCTACTTGACTCACTGGGTAAAGCCGAAGGCATTTTAGGTACCATCGCCGGCGATGACACCATCTTTATCACGCCAACCCGTGATGTTGCTATTGCCGACGTTTACCAGTCAGTAAAAGAACTATTTGAAGCTGGATAACTCACCTCAACGCTGTTCTAAGGCTCTTATTCAAGGCAAGTTGCGCAGTAATAGTGGGCTATTGTACGCAAACTTAACGCCGAGGATGGCTTTAAGGGCGGTACTAACCTAATCCAAGTTATGATTAACTCCCTATCTTCGCTAAAGCTAGGCTTTAGCGAAGATATATGCCGCCTCTGTCGCTACCGACAACCACACCTTGGTTCCGGTACTCGCCTGCCAATGATCACGCATACGCGCATGTATTACTCGCTCAGGCATACTAGGTAACTGTAATCTAAAGTGCGTTTCATCACCCATGGCATGAACCGAAATCACCCTCGCTTCAACGTACTGACTGTTTTCTAGTTGGTGCACCACGATATCTTTTGCCCGTACAATTACGTCTACAGCCTGAGCTTCGGCTATCTGCTCGGTCAAAAAACACCCCAAAGGCGTATCAACTCTGCCTTGCTTCACATAACTTTCAAAACGGTTGCTCGGCCCAAACAAAGCAGCCACAAAAGCATTTGTTGGTCGTTGGTAAATCTCTTGAGGGCTATCATTTTGCACAATTCTCCCCTGCTCCATCACCACAATTCTATCAGCAATAAACATCGCCTCTAAGGGATCGTGGGTAACCATCACCGCAGGAGTATTGCTTTTTTTCAAGACATCGAGGGTTTCTTCACGTACTTGTTGACGTAAGTGTTCATCTAAGGCAGAAAAGGGCTCGTCGAGTAACAAAGTGCTCGGTTCTGGCGCTAGCGCGCGAATTAAGGCCACCCGTTGCTGCTGGCCACCAGACAAGGTGTGAGGGAAACGTTCCAACAAACCCTGCATGCCCATGGAGGTCAAACTGTCTTCAATCCACTGCTTTCGCTGTGGAATATTTTGCTGTTTACGTAAGCCGTACTCTATATTCTTACGCACGCTCATGTGTGGAAACAAGGCATAGTCTTGAAACATCATGCCAATACTGCGCTGCTCTGGTGCCATATGGATCGCTTGCTCTGGCGCGGCAACTAGCTGTTGCTGCAAATATAACTCACCACTTTGTAGGCGCTCTAAACCCGCAATTAAACGTAACAGCGTGGTTTTACCGCAACCAGAAGGCCCCAATAAGGCTACGATTTGATTGCTTTCCACCTCAAAATTAATATCCCTTAAGGCCTGTTGCTTTCCGTAAAAGTGATTAACTTGTCGTAAAACAATACTCATTATGTTGTTACATCCTTAAGTGCGGCTCTGCGAAGAACTAATATTTCGGCTCATAATAATGACCGGAATAATCCCCGCTAACAATATGGTTAGTGCCGCTAGCGAACTCTGTTCCAATTGCTCCAATGAAGCCAATTCCCAGACTTGAGTAGACAGCGTATTAAAATTAAATGGGCGCAATATTAAAGTAATCGGCAACTCTTTCATGGTATCGACGAAGACCAGCAATATTGCCGTCAATAAACTAGGCCGAATTAACGGCAGATGGATCCGCCAAAGTGTTTTACCTGAACGGCTACCTAGTATTCTTGATGCATCGTCCATCTCTGGGGTAATTTTGCTAAGGCTGGCGTCGAGAGTACGGTAGCTTAAGGCAATAAAACGCAAGGAATAAGCCAGCACTAAGGCGCCTCCGGTACCGGTTAATAGCAAGCCGGTAGGGTAAGCAAACCAAGCCTGCATGAGTTGGTCAACCCAGTTATCAAATAAGCCTAAGGGATACAAAATACCCACGGCTAATACCGCCCCCGGTAAGGCATAACCTAAGGTAGCCGCTTCCGCAATGCTACGCATTTGACTACTTTTAGACAAACGTACGCCGTACGCCAAGAGCAGCCCTAAAGCACAGGTTAACAGCGCCGCCATCACCGCTAAAGAAAAACTATTCCAAGCACTAGCTAGGTATTGTTCTAGGCCCGCATCGAGACTGCGAAAGGCATAATGGCTTAATACCCCGACAGGCAATAAAAACCCAAGACAAATCGGCAATAGGCACAATAAACAAGCAACATAAGCTTTCACGCCAGTGAGCGGTTCGGCAAACATGGCAGGGGATTGGCCAGTTAACTTGTAAAATTTACCAGCGTGGCGACTATAACGCTCTAAGCCTAACAACAAAATGGAAAAGCTGACTAGCATCAATGCTATCTGCGCTGCCGCCGATAAGCTGCTCATGTTTAGCCATACATCAAAGATCCCTGCGGTTAAAGTGGGTACCGCAAAAAACTCCACCGTGCCATATTCGTTAATGGTCTCCATTAACGCCAAGGTGACCCCTACCACTATCGCAGGCCTCGCCAATGGCAAGGCTACTTTAAAAAAACTTTGAGTTTGGCTTTTTCCCAAACAGCGGCTCATTTCAAACAGCTGAGCGGCTTGCTCAACAAAGGCAGCTCTAGCCAGCAAATAAACATAGGGATAGAGCACTAAACTAAGAACAGCGATGGCCCCCTGAATGGAGCGAATTTCGGGAAACCAGTAATCTCTTGCCGTTTGCCAGCCAAAGATAGCCCGCAAGCTTTTTTGCACAAAACCGGCATATTCCAGTTGGTCGGTAATCACAAAAGCTAGAATATAACTGGGTACCGCCAAGGGCAGCAGTAAGGCCCACACTAACAAGGACTTTAGCGGGAAGTTAAAGCGTGTCACCAGCCAAGCAGCGCCGGTACCTATCAAGGTAGTGAATAACGCAACGCCAATACAAAGCGCTAAGGTATTCTTTACATATACCCAGAATACGGTGCTGAGAAGATGTTGCCAAATCTCCGCATTATTCGACCAAGAAAGCTTGAACACCGTAAACACCGGGATAAACGCGAATATTGCAATGGCTAAGGCAAGCCATACCCAGATATCTAATCCTCGCGGCACAAGAGAAAAACGATTGGCAGTTTGTTTGGCAGTGATGCTCATAGTTTCCAAATAAAGGGTCTTTACTAACGAAAAGAGCTGACCCCTAGGCCAGCCCTTGTAGTTCAGCTTGCAGTGAAAATTGAGTTTAACAACCTTTATAAATCAAAGCCAACTCGGTCGACTAAGCGTGCTGCGGCGGCACGTTGCTCAGCCACTTCTTGCAAGGAAATACGGTCAGCTTTAAAACTTCCTAAACTTTCGATGAATTCGTCAGTTTCGATGCCTTCTCGAACCGGTTCTTCAAAGTTCGCGGTAGCATACAAGCCTTGGGCAGTTTCACCGACTAAAAATTCTAATAGTTTGATGGCGTTATCTTTATTCTTGGCAGTATTTAATAAACCCGCACCAGAAATGTTGATGTGCTGACCGCGGCCACCCACTTGCTGGTCTAAATAGACCACGCGGATCTGTTCCGCCCACTGCTGCTGCTCTGGGCTCTTAGTATTGTAAAACATCTTGCCCATGTAGTAACGGTTGGCAATGGCAATATCACACTGCCCTTCAAAAATAGCTTTAGCTTGAGCGCGGTCATTACCTTGAGGTTTACGCGCTAGGTTAGCCTTAACCCCACGTAGCCAAGTCTCTGCCACAGCTTCACCGTCTTCAGCGATTACCGAGGCGATCAGACCAATGTTATACACATGTTTACCTGAACGAGTACAAATGCGCCCTTTCCATTTAGGGTCGGCCAAATCGTTTAGCGACTTAAGTTCGCCTTCTTTAACTCGATCTTTATCTGCATAAATAACCCGTGCGCGAGTGGTTAAAGCAAACCAAAGGTTATCCGGATGACGCAGGTGAGAAGGAACAACCTCATTCAGTACTGGTGAATTAACCGGTGCAAGTAAACCTGCAGCGCGCACTTCTTCCAAGCGACCAATGTCTACGGTTAACACCAAATCAGCTGGGTTATTGGCGCCAGCGGCTTTAATCTTTTCAGCTAAACCTTTTTCCGCATGAACCACATTCACCTTAATGCCCGTTTCAGCAGTAAATGCATCCGTTAAAGGCTGTAACAAGCTTTGTTGACGGTAGGAGTAAAGGTTAACCTCTTCACCCGCATAACTTGGCCCAGCAACTAACAAGCTAGCTAACAATGGTAAGGTAGAAAAAAAACCAAATTTTTTCACAGACAGATCCCCAAAAAAGTTAAACACTAATCGTTATCATTTGGCTTAAGGTTAACATGGCTAACTAAAATTGACTACCAGTAAAACATGAAAAAGGCCTGCAAAGCAGGCCTTTAAATCAAGGTTTTGTTAACTAAATATTAGCTAGAAGATTTTACTGTTACGAACTCAGGGTAGGCATCGATGCCACAATCTGAAAGGTCCATACCGTTCATTTCTTCTTCTTCTGAAACTCGGATACCCATTACGGCTTTCAAGATGCTCCACACGATGAAGCTTGAAACAAATACCCAACCAAAGATAGTTAGAGCACCAACAATTTGGCCACCGAAGCTAGCGTCACCGTTAGTAATTGGCACAATCAATAGACCGAACAAGCCAACCACACCGTGCACAGAGATAGCACCTACTGGATCGTCAATCTTAATTTTGTCGAAGAATACGATAGAAGCAACTACCAATACGCCAGCTACAGCACCAAATAAGGTGGCTTGAAGCGCAGTTGGAGTAGAAGGTTCAGCAGTAATGGCCACTAGACCGGCTAACGCGCCATTCAATAGCATGGTTAGGTCAGCTTTACCCCAAGTTAACTTACATACGATAAGTGCAGTAAGTGAACCGGCAGCCGCAGCAGCGTTAGTGTTTAGGAATACCATTGCAACAGAGTGAGCGTTAGCAGCATCGGCTAGTTTCAATACAGAGCCACCGTTGAAGCCGAACCAACCCATCCATAAGATGAAGGTACCTACGGTCGCTAGCGGCATGTTAGAACCAGGGATTGGGTTAATAGAACCGTTTTTACCGTATTTACCTTTACGAGCACCTAGTAGTAATACACCGGCTAGTGCAGCTGAAGCACCGGCTAAGTGAACAATACCTGAACCCGCGAAGTCAAAGAAGTTAAGTTCGTACAGACCAAACACAGATTGACCACCCCAAGTCCAGCTACCTTCTAGAGGGTAGATGAAACCAGTAAGCACTACGGCGAAAATCAAGAAGGCCCAAAGCTTCATACGCTCAGCTACGGCACCAGATACAATTGACATAGCGGTAGCAACGAATACTACTTGGAAGAAGAAGTCTGAAGCACCAGAGTAAACACTTCCGCCCTCAAAGCCTTCTTCGGCTTTAGACGCTAAGATGCCGCCTAGGTCAAAGGCTTCAATGCCAGATAAGAATGCTGTTCCGTCGTACATGATGGCGTAACCGCAAATCAAGTACATCACACAAGCAATAGAATAAAGAGCGATGTTTTTAGTTAAAATTTCTGTGGTGTTTTTAGCGCGAACTAAACCAGCTTCCAACATTGAGAAACCAGCAGCCATCCACATAACTAAGGCGCCACACACCAAAAAGTAAAAGGTGTCGATGGCGTATTGCAGTTGATAAATTTCGTTTTCCATAATTACTTCCCCGTAATCCCTATTATTAGCTAGCTAAGCTCAAGCTTAGATAGCCTCTCCATCCATTTCGCCAGTACGAATACGAACAACATTGCTTAAGTCATAAACAAAAATTTTGCCGTCACCAATTTTGCCGGTGTAAGCTGCACTTGAAATCGCTTCAATAATGCGGTCTACATTTTCTGAGCTAGTGGCAATTTCTAGCTTCACTTTTGGCAAAAAATCGACTTGGTATTCAGCACCACGATAAAGTTCTGTGTGACCTTTTTGACGGCCAAACCCCTTTACCTCTGACACAGTCAAACCATCTACGCCTACTTCAGCAATGGCTTCACGCACGTCATCCAATTTGAATGGCTTAATTATCGCGCTAATTAGTTTCATTTGAGCTCCTCCAAAGAGTCATCGTTAACTTTTCCCTCTTAAGCAAATACAAAGCTTATGCCAAAAGGAATAAAAACTTTTATTTCAATAACTTAACTCAGCGATAAAAAATTAAAGCATCAAGGTAAGCACCAACTTGGTGCGCTTTTTTTGTGAACTGCGCCATATAGGTTCAAACAACTAACAAGCATAAAAAAGCAGCACTAATAGTGTGCAAAGTCAGTTATAAAGGGAGTGAGCGTTTGAAGAAAAGGAAGGGCTAAAAATTTAACTAAATGATAACAAGAGGTTTTTTTAAATGAATCTACATTAAAGGCCAAACGCGAGCCAAGCTAAGTTTGCACCAGCTTAATAAGAAGCAATTGCATTTAACAGCTCAATGAAATCATCAAAGCCACAGCTGCTCTCGCTGGCATCCAAGCTCATTGGCTGGTCGATGAGAAAGCTAGGCTGCTCTAGGGAGTCTTCCGATACAGAAATCAGGATTTCATCTCGATTAGCGATGAAACGAAACTCATCGCTATCCAATCGTAATTCAGCGAGCTCATGTAATGCCATTAACCGGGCCACGAGCTGCTGTGGAAATTGACGATTTTTATTGATTTCTCGTTCTAACCACATCGCTAAACAACGATGTTCATCACCACAATCAATCAGTAAGTCACCGTCTAAAGAACGGCGTATCATCAATTCCATAATTACACTTTAGTTACTCGCACAGGCTGCTGCTAAGTTTACGCTAACCTTAGTCTCAAGCCTAGTGGGAACCAAATCATAAGCCGCATTCGGTTTAAGCTTAAAGCGAGCCGCTACCGCAGCCTTGAGTTTAGTATCTAAAGTTTCAAGGTTAAGTGGTTTTATCACCAAGCCCTGCACATCTAACAATACGTTAAAACCAAGCAAGGGTTTACTGGCTTCAGAGCTTAGCGACACTATCGCAACGTCTGAACTGGCCAATGTATTACCGGTACGAATTTCTTTAATCAACTCAAGACCTTGGTAATCTTCTAGCTCGGCATCAACAACCACAGCCTGAAACTCGTGACTCATGAGTCGCTGATGTAGCTCGTCTACATCAGAAAATACCTCAAGGTATTTCAGTTCACCTTCAGCTTTAGCAGATTGGATCTGCTCACAAGTATCTGGGTCACTAAATAAAACAGCCTTGGGGTGCTCGAGCTTAGCTTCAGGCTTGAGCAGGTTTAACTCGGTCACCGATTCACATCTCGCGATATAACCCTTTTTAGGAATAGTAGCAATAGTGAGCTCAGTATTGTTAACGGTGGTGAGAACTTTGCGCAACTGGGAGATGTGCTGATTGATGGTATGATCGGAGACACTGCGTCCCCAAACAGCCTCAGACAAGTCGTCTCTTCCTACAACTTGATTAACATGTTTGCACAAATACCCCAGCAAATGGGTTCTTAACGGACCTAAATAGGCAGTTCTATCCTTAAACGTAATACTATTTTGGCTCATATCAACGGCCAAGGGGCCAACTACAACAACATCATTAAAGGACATATCGTCTTCCAACAGCAAGCGAATAAACTAGTAATTCTAGCGCTCCCCTTTATACAGTAAAAACTGAAATCTTCCAAGTTGGACAGTATATAATAGGGAGTTTTATGTTTATTTTGTAATATTGAGCGAAAAAATTGATATTTTTTAGTCTTAAATATAATAACAGCTCAGCTTGGGGTTTGGCTAGCAGATATAAAAAAACGCGGCATAGGCCGCGTTTTGTTTTTCAAACTAGCAATTAAACTGCTTTTTGAATGATTACATCATCAGCTTTATCAGTGTAATCACTAATTTGATCGAAGTTCAGATAACGATAAGTATCGGCTGCAGTCGCATTGATCTGCGCTGCATATTCTAAGTACTCTTCCGGCGTAGGAAGCTTACCTAAAATCGCCGCTACCGCAGCTAACTCTGCTGAAGCTAAGAACACATTGGCTCCAGTACCTAAACGGTTAGGGAAGTTACGTGTTGAGGTAGATACAACGGTAGAATTATCGGCGACTCGCGCTTGGTTACCCATACACAAAGAACAACCAGGGATCTCGGTACGAGCGCCCACACGACCATAAATGCCGTAATAGCCCTCTTTAGTTAACTGTTTCTGATCCATACGTGTTGGAGGGGCTACCCACATCCGCGTTGGCAAGGCGCCTTTATGTTGATCAAGCAACTTACCGGCCGCGCGGAAGTGACCAATATTGGTCATACAGGATCCCAAGAACACTTCATCGATTGGCTGACCAGCCACTTCTGACAGCAAACGAGCATCGTCTGGGTCATTCGGTGCACACAGCACCGGTTCGCGGATCTCCGCCAAGTCGATTTCAATCACTTCAGCGTATTCTGCGTCGGCATCGGCTTCCATCAACTCTGGATTAGCAATCCACTCTTCCATTGCAGTGATTCGACGCTCAATAGTACGTCTGTCACCATAGCCTTCAGCAATCATCCACTTCAACATCACAATGTTTGAATTGAGGTATTCAATGATCGGCTCTTTACCTAATTTAATAGTACAACCAGCAGCGCTGCGCTCAGCTGAGGCATCCGACAACTCAAAAGCCTGCTCCACTTTTAGAGATTCAAGACCTTCAATTTCTAAGATTCGACCAGAGAAAATGTTTTTCTTACCTTTCTTCTCTACGGTTAATAAACCGCGTTGAATAGCCGCATAAGGAATGGCATGTACTAAGTCACGCAGGGTCACACCGGGTTGCATTTCCCCTTTAAAGCGAACCAAAACTGACTCAGGCATATCCAAAGGCATAACACCAGTGGCAGCAGCAAAAGCCACTAAGCCAGAACCCGCAGGGAAAGAAATACCAATTGGGAAACGGGTATGTGAGTCACCACCGGTTCCTACGGTATCGGGCAACAACATACGGTTTAACCAAGAGTGAATAATGCCGTCACCAGGGCGCAGCGACACACCACCACGGTTCATGATGAAGTCAGGCAGTGTATGGTGAGTATTAACATCTACCGGCTTAGGATAAGCGGCGGTATGACAGAAAGACTGCATGGTTAAGTCGGCTGAGAAGCCCAAACAAGCTAAGTCTTTTAACTCATCGCGCGTCATTGGGCCGGTGGTATCTTGTGAACCCACGGTGGTCATTTTCGGCTCACAATATTGGCCAGCGCGAATACCCGCTACGCCACATGCTTTACCTACCATTTTCTGCGCTAGGGTGAAGCCTTTAGTTGAAGCTGCCACATCTTGTGGGCGCTTAAATACCGTTGAAGGCTCTAAGCCTAAAGAAGCGCGAGCTCGGTCAGTCAAGCCACGGCCAATAATTAATGGAATACGACCACCCGCACGAACTTCATCAAGTAAGACTTCTGTTTTCAACTTAAACGTAGAGATAACTTCGTCAGTACCGGCCTTTTTCACTTCACCAGCAAATGGGTAGATATCAATAACATCTCCCATAGCAAGCGCTTCTACGTCTAGCTCAATTGGCAAAGCTCCGGCATCTTCCATGGTATTGAAGAAGATTGGAGCAATTTTACCGCCCAAGCAGAAACCACCAGCGCGTTTGTTAGGTACGTAAGGAATATCATCGCCCATAAGCCAAAGAACAGAGTTGGTCGCCGATTTACGTGAAGAACCGGTTCCCACTACATCACCCACATACACCAATGGGTGACCTTTTTCTTTTAGCGCTTCAATTTGTTGCATCGGACCAACCACACCGGGCTGATCAGGTTCGATACCTTCGCGCGCGTTTTTCAGCATGGCTAACGCGTGTAAAGGAATGTCTGGACGAGACCAAGCATCTGGCGCTGGCGATAAATCGTCGGTATTGGTTTCGCCAGTCACTTTAAATACCGTGAGTGTCGACTTCTCTGCCACTTCAGGACGGCTTAAAAACCACTCTGCATCGGCCCAGCTTTGCATGATTTGTTGTGCAAACTGATTACCCGCTTTGGCTTTCTCTTCTACATCGTGAAAAGCATCAAACATTAGCAGGGTATGCGATAAGGCTTTAGCAGCAATTGGAGCCAGCTGCTCATTCTCTAGCAAGGAAATTAGCGGCTCAATGTTATAACCACCCTGCATGGTACCAAGTAACTCTGTGGCATAAGCAGGAGACACTAAGGGAGAATTCACTTCACCTGCAGCTACTGCGGCCAAAAAACCAGCCTTTACATAGGCCGCTTCATCAACACCGGGGGGAATTCGATTCGCGAGTAAGTCGAGTAGAAAGTCTTCTTCACCGGCTGGGGGCGCTTTAAGTAACTCAACTAATCCTGCAGTTTGTTCAGCATCAAGGGGTTTAGGTACAATACCTTCAACAGCACGCTCTTCGACGTGTTTGCGGTAGCTCTCTAGCACGGCTCGCTCCTTATTGTAATAATGCCCGTAGGGGGATATCCATATGTTGGGCCTGCACTATAACTGGCCTCATGGGGTGGTGATTATAGCTGTTTTAACTATAAATTAAAATATAGATGTTTTAGCAAAAACTCAAAAACAAACACAAAAACATTATATAACAACAAGTTAAACACTTAGTTATACTTTAGCCACAGAGCCTTAAGTTACATTTAATTCACATTTCAGCAATATTTAGAAGTCGTTACCAATAAACAGATATAAAGTTTGTTCTTCTTGATTGTGGCCATAAGCTAATACAATCGGCCCTAAAAGGCTGCTATCTAAGGCAGTAAACAGGCTAGCAGCCCATATTGATGAACTAAGTGAAATATCAGAAGCACTATTCCAAACCCCGCCGTTTTCAATTGAGCCACCGATAAACACCGGGGCTTGAAATAGCGGGCTGTTATAGTGATGTAGTTGATAAAAGTACATTAATCCACTTAAGGCTTTATAGCGCCCCGATAGCTGCTCATAACTAAAGCCAGACAGGCGCAAGAATCCGCCTAAATCTTGCGCGTCAGTGGGAACAATAAAATCACTTCCCGTACTGCCATATTCACCAAACCAATTTAAATGGTGTTTGTCCCAAGAAAAGGGATATTTCCAGCGGCCTTCAAAAGTCGGTGAATAAGCGCTCGACTCATCGCTAACATTCTCGTGATAGAGGCTTAAGGTCAACTCCAGTAGCTTTCCTTCAGTAGGAAAAGCCCAACTATTTAGCGTGTCATAATCAAAAGTTAAATAAGGTCCATAAAGCCAATAATTAGCCTCACCATCTAAGCCAGATACATCCAAAGCACCGTGTTTAGCCGCTAGCCCTAGCCCCCACTCCTGCCAAGGACGATAATTCCAAGCAAGATGAGTACGCAGGCCTATATCTTCAAAATCAACCGCGAGGTACTCAACTCCGTCTCCAACATCATAAACTCGCCGCTGGCGTTTATCGTACTCAGCAGCGACAGACCAAGCGTAGCGAAGGTGGTCGGTAAACGGCGTATAAAACTCGGTATATAAACGCTTCACCGTGCCCACTTCCACCTCATTACGCCATTCAGCACCATAGCTGTTGAGGTTAGATAAGGTAAAACCTAAACCAAAGTTCACTTCAGTTTGATCTTGGAAGTTTTCCTGAAGGCCAAACTTCATATCAAAATAACCCGGCCCCCAGCTTTTTTCATAAATATCAAGATGAATAACATTTTCGCCTTGTTCAGTGGCAATACGGTAATCCACTCGCTCAAATGTGCCTAAGGCATAAAGCTGGCGGATCCGCTGTTCTAGCTCTTCCTTAGATAACAATTCACCTTGGTTCAATTGCAAGCGAGACAACACCACCTCATCGCCTAGCCTTGAGTTATTGTTAAGTTCAATTTGCCCCACCACGAATTGCTCATGCAAGGCCAAGTCGGCACGTCGCTGATTAACTTGCTGGCGGTAAGCTAAATACTGCTGAGGGTCATCGCCCAAGGCTAAACGCTGAGCCAGTGCGGCAAGCGGCGCACGCCCCGCCTCTAATCCTCGAGTTACCGCAAGAGGCATCTGCGCAAAGTCGCTAGTTTCAATGCCATCCATATTGGGGCTAATTAATAAATCGTCCTCATCGAGTAAGGCGATTTGCCGCTCTGTTCCTGAGCGGGTTAAAAAAATCGATAACTGGTCAAGCGTATCAACGGCACTATTTAATTGCTCCTGAGGTTTAAGTCGCGCGCCAATATCCACCGCAATAATCAGCTCAGCCCCCATCTCTTTAAGCACATCAACAGGCAAGTTATTCACCACCCCACCATCGGCCAGTTGGCGGCCGTCAATTTGCACTGGGCGTAAGGCTCCCGGAACCGACATGCTGGCCTGCATGGCGGTAGCCAAATCACCATGGTCAAGAATGACCGGCTTCATCAAGGCCATGTCGGTGGCTACCGCTCTATATGGAATGGCTAACTGATCAAAGCTGCTTAGCGCTTCTAGGTTACTGGTGGCATAACGTAATATTTTAGCCATGGTTTGGCCTTGTACCGCCCCTTTAGGCAGTACCAAGTTTTGGCCATTCCAGCCCATCGGTAAATCAATTTGATATTGATCGCGTAACTTCTTGCGGCGTAATGACATTTCTCCGCGAGTCACGTCATCTTCATATCCGCCTTCCCAAAAAATGGAAAAAGTAACGTCTTCGATCTCTTGTGCGTCATAGCCCATTGCCAACATGGCGCCAAAATAAGCGCCCATGCTAGTACCTGCGACGTAATCAACTGGGATTTGATATTCTTCGAGTAATTGGATAATCGCCAGATGAGCGGCGCCTTTCGCGCCTCCGCCACTAAGCGCTAAGCCAATTTTGGGTCGAGCAAAAGAGTTGAAGGTAAACAGACAGCAAGCCACTAGCAGCAAGCCTTTGGCCAATAAACGAGACAAGTTTCATTCCTTTGAAAGCAATACTATAAAGGCAGCCGAGGCTGCCTTTATCACTTTAGTTTTTTAGACGCTTAGAGTCTATTTTTTCTTTTTCTTGGCCTTTGCATTAGGCAAGTCGGTAATGCTACCTTCAAAAATTTCTGAAGCTAAACCTACTGATTCATGCAAGGTTGGGTGAGCGTGAATAGTTAGCGCGATGTCTTCAGCATCACAGCCCATTTCAATGGCCAAACCAATCTCACCTAATAGCTCACCGCCATTAGTGCCCACAACCGCACCACCAATAACACGACCAGATTCTTTATCAAAAATCATCTTAGTCATACCATCAGGACAGTCTGAGGCAATAGCGCGACCCGAAGCAGCCCACGGGAATACCGATGCTTCGTAGTTAATACCTTGAGCCTTGGCTTCTTTCTCGGTTAAGCCCACCCATGCCATCTCTGGCTCGGTATAAGCAATAGAAGGAATCACTTTAGGATCGAAGAAATGTTTCTTACCGGCAATCACTTCTGCAGCAACGTGGCCTTCATGCACGCCTTTGTGCGCCAACATGGGCTGACCCACGATGTCACCAATCGCATGAATGTGTGGCACATTGGTACGAAGCTGTTTATCAACTTCAATGAAACCACGTTCGGTCACTTCAATACCGGCTTTTTCTGCGTCTAAGCCTAAACCATTAGGTACACGACCCACCGCCACCAATACCGCGTCGTAACGTACTGGCTCATGCGGCGCTTGCTTACCTTCGTAAGTCACATATAAGCCATCAGTTTTTGACTCAACCGCTACCACTTTGGTTTCTAGCATAATGTTGAACTTGTCTTTCACCTTCTTGGTGTAAGCGCGTACTACATCTTTATCTGCCGCTGGTACTAGTTGGTCAGCAAACTCAACCACATCAATTTGGCTACCTAGGGCACCATAAACAGTACCCATTTCCAAACCAATAATACCCCCCCCACAACCAGTAATTTACCGGGAACTTCTTTTAGCTCAAGGGCGTCAGTTGAATCCCAAACACGCGGGTCATTATGCGGAATGAAAGGTAATTTAACCGGGCGAGAGCCCGCTGCGATAATGGCGTTGTCGAAATTGATGGTAGTCACACCGTCTTCGCCTTCTACTTGCAAAGAGTTCGCACCGGTGAATTTACCAAGGCCTTGAACAACCTTAACCTTACGCATTTTAGCCATACCGTCGAGGCCACCGGTCAATTGACCAATCACTTTCTCTTTCCAGGTACGGATCTTATTAATGTCAGTTTGTGGTTCACCAAAAACAATGCCGTGCTCTGCTAGTGATTTAGCTTCTTCAATCACTTTGGCTACGTGCAATAACGCTTTTGATGGAATACAACCCACGTTCAAACAAACGCCGCCAAGGGTTGCGTAACGTTCGACAATCACTGTTTCCAAACCTAAATCGGCAGCACGAAAAGCAGCTGAATAGCCTGCAGGGCCTGCGCCCAGTACTACCACCTGGGTCTTGATTTCCTTACTCATTGATGACCTCTTGGTTTTGTTATCTTATTGAGCTGCCGTAGGGTATCGGTATCAAACATGCAGCTCAATTGAGTTTACGGTTAATCGTGATAAAAAAGAAGAGCCGGATGCCAAACATCCAGCCCTTATGACTAAAGTACTAAGCGGCGAATGTCGCCCAACAAGCCACTTAAGGTGGAGATGAAACGAGCACCATCGGCGCCGTCAATCACCCGGTGGTCGTAAGACAGAGCCAAAGGTAACATCAACTTAGGCTCAAATTCTTTACCATTCCATTTAGGCTTAATTTCGCTACGCGACACACCCAAAATGGCCACCTCTGGGGCATTCACAATCGGCGTAAACTGGGTGCCGCCAATGCCGCCTAGGCTTGAAATAGTGAAACAACCACCCTGCATGTCTGAAGCAGTGAGTTTGCCTGCACGCGCTTTCTTAGAAATTTCTACCAGCTCTTCAGACAACTGATAAATACCTTTCTTATTTACGTCGCGAACCACCGGCACAACCAAACCGTTTGGTGTATCTACCGCCACACCAATATGGATGTACTTCTTCATGATCAGGCTATTGCCGTCATCTGACAGAGCAGAATTAAACTTCGGCATGCTTTCCAAAGTTTTCGCTGCAGCTTTTAGCATGAATACCAATGGAGTGATCTTAAAGCCAAGCTGCTGCTTTTCTGCAATCACATTTTGTTCTTTACGGAAAGCTTCCATTTCTGAAATATCCGCTTCGTCAAATTGAGTAACATGAGGGATTTTCACCCAGTTACGGTGCAGAGCCGGACCAGAGATTTTCTGAATACGTGATAGTGGAACTTCTTCCACTTCACCAAATTTAGAGTAATCAATGCTTGGCCACGGTGCGACCGCCATGCCTGAACCACCAGCAGCAGCGCCAGACTCCAACGCTTTAACCGCTTGTTTCACGTAGGCTTGTACGTCTTCTTTAACGATACGTCCCTTACGACCAGAGCCTTTAACTTTGGCAAGGTCAACACCAAACTCACGCGCTAAGCGGCGAATCACTGGAGAGGCATGCACATAAGCACTGTTCTCAACAAAACCGCTTGGTTTGTCTGTATTACTTGCTGGCGCAGCTTTAGCCGCTGGAGCTTCACTAGCAGCAGGCTTAGCCGGTTCCGCTTTGGCAGGTGCAGGCGCCGATGCCCCCGCTTCTGCTTCCACTTCAAATAGCATAATCAGTGAACCAGTTTTCACCTTATCACCCACCGCCACTTTAAGGGCTTTAACCACACCGGCAAACGGTGCGGGTACTTCCATGGCGGCTTTATCTCCTTCAACAGAGATCAAGGTTTGCTCAAGCTCTACCTTGTCACCTACCGCCACTGCCACTTCGGTCACTTCTACTTCATCGTCGCCAATGTCAGGAATATTCACTTCTTTTTCCTGAGAGGCAGCTGGCGCAGCTGAACTAGCAGCAGGCTCTGACGCTTCTTCCGGCGCACTGGCTTGAATTTCAAACTCCATAATAGGGGTACCGGTAGATACCTTATCACCAACCGCAATGGTGATATATTTTACCGTACCAGCGAAAGGTGCGGGAACTTCCATCGCCGCCTTATCACCCTCTACAGAGATTAAGGTTTGCTCGGCTTCAACCACATCGCCAACACTAACGGCCACTTCGGTTACTTCAACTTCATCATCACCGATGTCAGGCACTTTAACGGTTTCAACCGCACTTGCCGTTGCGGCTGGCGCAGCAGGCTCGCTCGATGCTGGCTCAGCGGCACTTGATTCCGCGCCCTGTTCTTCAAAAATCATAATTAAGCTGTTGGTAGCGACACTGTCGCCCACCGAAACTTTAATTTCTTTCACTACACCCGCTTGTGAAGCAGGTACTTCCATCGCCGCTTTATCTCCTTCAACAGAGATCAACGATTGCTCTAGCTCTACGCTATCACCCACTTCAACCAGGATTTCGGTCACTTCAACTTCATCTGCGCCGATATCAGGTACAAAAATTTCAATACTCATAGCCATTCGCCCTTACGCGTAGAGAGGGTTAGTTTTGTTGGTGTCGATGCCATATTTTTCAATCGCTTCGCTCACAACTTTCTTGTCTACTGTGCCAGCTTTAGCTAGCTCAGCCAGAGCCGCTACCACGATGTAGTCGGCATTAACTTCAAAGTGACGACGTAGATTTTCACGGCTGTCACTGCGACCGAAACCATCGGTACCTAGTACCTTGTAGCTACCTGGAACATAAGCACGTACTTGTTCAGCGTACTGCTTCATGTAGTCAGTTGCAGCAATGGTTGGCGCATCGCTCAATACTTGAGAAATGTAAGCTTGTTGCGCTTCAGCTTCTGGGTTTAGCATGTTTAAGCGCTCTACCGCTTGGCCTTCACGAGTTAGCTCGTTGAAAGAAGTCACACTAAATACATCAGAAGCAATGTTGTATTCTTCGCTAAGCACTTTAGCCGCTTTCAATACTTGTTGCATGATGGTACCAGAGCCCAATAACTGAACTTTAGCTTTACTACCTTGGTTAGCTTGGAACTGATAAATACCCTTACGAATACCTTCTTCAGCACCTTCAGGCATCGCTGGTTGGTGGTAGTTCTCGTTCATTAGCGTTAAGTAGTAGTAAACATTTTCTTGTTCACCATACATACGGCGTAAACCGTCTTGCAAAATAACCGCTACTTCAAAGGCAAAGCTTGGATCGTAAGAAATACAGTTAGGAATGGTGTTCGCCAAGATTAAGCTGTGACCATCTTCGTGCTGTAAGCCTTCACCGTTTAGCGTAGTTCTACCGGCAGTTGCGCCTAATAGGAAACCGCGAGCTTGTTGGTCGCCAGCCATCCAGCACATATCACCAACACGTTGGAAACCAAACATCGAGTAATAGATGTAGAATGGAATCATTGGCACGTCGTTGGTGCTGTAAGAAGTTGCAGCGGCTACCCACGAACTCATGGCGCCTAGCTCGTTAATCCCTTCTTGCAGAACCTGGCCACTCGTATCTTCTTTGTAGTAAGACACTTGCTCACGGTCTTGTGGAGTGTAAGTTTGGCCACTTGGGTTGTAGATACCAATTTGGCGGAACAAACCTTCCATACCGAAGGTACGTGCTTCATCGGCAATAATAGGCACTACGTTTTTGCCAATGCCTTTGTGTTTCAACATTACATTTAAGGCACGCACGTAAGCCATAGTGGTAGAAATATCACGCTTCTGTTCACCCAATAGTGCATCAAATTCGCTCAACTCAGGGATCTCTAAGGCTTGAGTAAATTTAGCCAAGCGAGAAGGAGTATAACCCGCCAACTCTTTACGACGCGCATGTAGGTAGTCGTACTCTGGGCTGCCTTCTTTTAATTCAATGTAAGGGAGATTCGGTAGCTCTTCGTCACTTACCTCTACACCCAAGCGATCACGGAATTGTTGAACATGAGTCATGTCCATTTTCTTCACTTGGTGGGCAATGTTTTTACCTTGAGCCGCTTCACCCATGCCGTAACCTTTTACGGTTTTAGCTAAAATCACAGTCGGTGCGCCAGTGGTTTTACGCGCTTTATCAAAGGCGGCATAAAGTTTCACAGGGTCATGACCACCACGACGTAGTGCGAAGATCTCATCGTCGCTCATGTCCTTCACTAGCTCAGCCGTTTCGCTGTACTTGCCAAAGAAATGTTCACGCACATAAGCGCCGTATTTAGATTTAAAGGTTTGGTAGTCGCCATCAACTGTTTCGTTCATTAGCTGTAGTAACTTACCAGAGCTATCTTTGCTTAGTAGGCTATCCCACTCGCTGCCCCACACCACTTTAATCACATTCCAGCCAGCGCCTTTAAATAGGCCTTCTAGCTCTTGAATGATTTTACCGTTACCCATTACCGGGCCATCTAAGCGCTGTAAGTTACAGTTAATTAGGAAGCAAAGGTTGTCTAGCTTCTCACGAGCGGCAAAAGAAATAGCGCCGCGTGATTCTGGCTCATCCATTTCGCCATCACCGAGGAAGGCATAAACACGCTGACCAGAACAATCTTTTAAGCCACGACCGGTTAAGTACTTAAGGAAACGCGCTTGGTAAATTGCCGAGATAGGACCTAGGCCCATAGATACGGTAGGGAATTGCCAGAATTCAGGCATCAATTTGGGATGCGGGTAAGAGCTTAAGCCCTTGCCGTCTACTTCCTGACGGAAGCTATCTAGTTGCTCGGCAGTTAAACGACCTTCAACAAAGGCACGCGCATAGATACCAGGAGAAATATGCCCTTGGTAGTACACCAAGTCGCCACCGTCTTTTTCGTTACGCGCTTTAAAGAAATGGTTGAAACAAACTTCGTAGAACGCAGCTGAAGACTGGTAAGAAGCCATGTGACCGCCTAGGTCTAGGTCCTTTTTAGAAGCGCGCAACACGATCATGATAGCGTTCCAACGAATGATTGAACGAATTCGACGTTCAATCGCGCTATCTCCTGGGTATTCAGGTTGCTCTGCCACTGAAATAGTATTGATGTAGTCGCTGGTGATGGCTCCGCCGGAGCCTGCTAAACCGTCGATTTTAGCACTAGCGATGACCTGCTCTAACAAGAACTGGGCACGCTCAACGCCTTCTTCACGGATCACAGATTCAATGGCGTCTATCCACTCACTCGTCTCTAGTGAGTCAACATCATGCTTCAGTACCTCTGACATGGCTGTTTCCTTATCAGTTATTAATAATGTCCAAAAACCCAAGGTTCTCGGCTTATACTTTCAATTGTTTTAAACGACGGTTAGAACGCTCAACACGACTAACTTCTCGTTCGATTTGTAATAGCGTTTCTTCAATAAACGCCAAATGCTTGTGCGAGGCTTCTCTAGCATCATCAGGCTTACCATCCAAAATGGCTTGCAGCATTAACACCCGATGATGACGAATTTTTTCGGCAACGCTGGGGCGCGAATACAAGACCTGAAAATTGTCCATAATGTTTTTTTCCAACAATGGACTCAAACCTCTAATCAGATGAAACAACACCAAGTTGTGTGACGCTTCGGTAATCGCCTCGTAAAAGCGTAATACCGCTTTGGCCTCTGCTTGGGTATCTCCATCTTGTTGCGCTTGCTCAATCACTTGATAACAAGCTTGGATCTTGTCTAAATCGGCTTCGGTTCCCCGAAGCGCAGCATAATAAGCAGAAATCCCTTCCACCGCGTGACGAAACTCCAACAAGTCTAGTTGGCTTTCATCATGGTTGGACAACAAATTGAACAGCGGATCGGTTAAGGCTTCGCGTAATTTTTGCTGAACGTAAGTACCGCCACCTTGTTTTCTTACCACCAAACCTTTGGCCTCAAGCTTTTGTATTGCTTCACGTAACGAAGGACGTGAAACGTCAAATTGCTTGGCCAACTCGCGCTCCGCAGGCAAACGCTCACCCGGCGGTAAACTCCCTTCTAGAATCATTCGCTCCAATTGTTTGGCAATTACGTCGGCGAGTTTGGGTGGTTTTATTTGCTGATAGCTCATCAATGTCCGGTCTTAATATTGGTAATACCAATTTACACGCAGCAAATTAACAAATCAGAAACACGCTGTCCAGAAAAATTGACCCATATCAATTTAGATAAGGAGATTAAGTTAGAAGAAAGCAATAAATCACCCGCCCCGCAAAGTGGTCAGACCAATTTAGCGAGAATTCGACTAAAAATGTAAACAAGCGAGGGAGAATAGCTAATAGATGTTAATAACTAGTGAGGGGGGAATAAACACTAAATTAGCCAACCGGCAATGGTCAGCAGCGCTATGATGGTAATGGCAAACATGATGGAACGTTTGGCCAAGCTGACAAAGCGACTGGTGGTACTAATACACAGCGCTTGATGCTCTAAATCAGCCTCTGACAACTCAGAAGCTACTGCCACTTTAGCTAACCAATAACCGTTGCTGTGCGCTCGGTCGCGCAATGACTGTAGCCAAATCGGCAAGGCCGCTGCGGTATGCCCCACCGCTAGATAACAAAGACTAGCGATACGCGAAGGCAGCCAATCTAAGTAATGCATAAACTGATTAATGGTCGGTGATAAGGCTTGAACTTCAGTACTCTTATGAAGATAGAGACTGCGGCTACAAGCATAAAACAGCGCCCCTGCTGGGCCTGCCAATACATAAAACAAAATCACCGCAAAATAGTAGCGGTAATTTAACCACATTAGCTGAGTACCGGTAGATAAAGCGATGGATTGTTCAGGATCTGACTGATGCAAAGGGTGCATTTGTTTTAGCAACTGTTGATTAAAAAGCTGACAAGCTTGCTCATCGCCACTGGCCGCTGCGCGCAGGTAATCACGATAACTTTGCTGGATGGGCGGGCAACCCAAAGTAAACAAGGGCACTAAAATCCACAGCAGCAGGTTAGCTAAACCAAACAGCCAGCCACTCAGGCTCATTTGCAGCCATAACATTAATGCACTGGGTAAAAAAACCGTCATCAGTAACTGCCAAGCCGCCGAACGTAAGTCAAAGCGCTGCAGCCACCAATGAAAGACCTGCTGCCACCACCAACGAGCGCCAATCCGGCGAGCCCGCTCCAAACTAAGTGCTAACAACAGAGAAATAAGAGACATCTAACTGAATTTACTCCATAAAAAGCCACGTCATCATGAATAGTAGGTGAATTAGCTCAGCAAACCAAGTGACTTATTTATAAGGCCGCTAAATAGCGAGGCCAATCAAAAAAAGGTCCCGGATCGGTTTTACGCGAAGGGGCTATATCACTGTGAGCCACAATACGTTGTTTATTCAGCAAGGGATAGCGTTTTAACAGGACTTGGCTTACCTCTACTAGGGCTTGATATTGCGCCTCACTATAGCCCTGACTGTCGCAGCCTTCCAACTCTATGCCGATGGAAAAATCATTACAGCCCTCACGACCGGCAAAACTAGAGACCCCTGCATGCCAAGCCCGCAGATTAAAAGGCACATATTGAGTGACTTCGCCCAAGCGATTAATCAACAGATGTGCCGATACTTGCAAGCCCTGCAACTCGGCAAAACTAGCATCAGCCTGACAATCTAAGCAGCCAGTAAACAAGTCATCGATATAAGACAGGCCAAACTGCCCTTCTGGTAAACTAATGCAGTGAATCACCAACAAGCTAATTTCTTCACTGGGCCGCTGATTATAAAAGGGGCTATTCAAGGCTCTCACAGGCTCTAGCCAATGCTGTTGATTAATTTGCAAAACCACTCCCTAAGCTAAAAATGCAACATGCTTATCTCAGATACAAGCCAGACTCATAATATAGTCTGCATTTGACCATGCAAGCGATTCGCATCTAGGTTAAAATGTGCCAGCAAAAATCAGCAGATACATGATAAGTTGCCATTAGTAACCCCAACCCTCAGAGAAACAATGCAATGAATGCAGAGCAATTGCGCGCTAATGTCAGCGCCGCCCTAAGCGAAGACTTAGGCGAATTAAATCCCGCACTGGATATTTCCGCCGCCCTTATTCCGGAACAACAAGTAAGCAAGGCTAAAATCATTAGCCGCGAACCGGCTATTTTTGCTGGCAAAGCCTACGCCGATGAAGTGTTTAAGCAATTAGGCGGCGAAGTCAGCATAGAGTGGTTGGTGGAAGACGGCGACAAAGTAGTCAGCGATCAAGTGCTCTGTTATTTAACAGGACCTGCCAGAATATTGCTTACTGGCGAGCGCTCTGCTTTAAATTTCATTCAAACCCTATCGGGCATAGCCAGCCAAGTGGCCGAATACACGCAGCTATTAGCAGGTACCCACTGCCAGTTATTGGATACGCGTAAAACCTTACCGGGCTTACGTTATGCTTCTAAATACGCGGTAAGCTGTGGCGGCGGTACTAATCATCGCTTTGGTCTTTACGACGCCTTTTTAATTAAAGAAAACCACATTATGGCCTGCGGCAGTATTCAAGCGGCAGTGGAAAAAGCCCGTAAAATCGCCCCCGGCAAAAAAGTAGAAGTAGAAGTAGAAAACCTCGATGAACTAGAACAAGCCCTTGTTGCGGGCTGCGATGTAGTAATGTTAGACAACTTCACGGTAGAGTTGATGAAACAAGCGGTAGCGCAGAACCAAGGCCGCGCTAAATTAGAAGCCTCGGGTAACATGACCTTAGCGACCATTCGTCAGTATGCCGAGACCGGTGTCGACTTTATTTCGGTAGGCGCTTTAACTAAACATGTCAAGGCGCTAGACCTAAGTATGAGATTTGTCGCGGAATAATTTTCAATCATCTAGGACTGCTGTACACAAGGATATACAGCAGCTCTTTTGATAAAACGCTTAAGATCACGATTTGATTGCCTTTTTACAATAATAACTATACTTATATGACGCGTATGCTTTAATAAATTCACGTTTAAGGCATCGCAATGTCAAATATGTGACTGAAATACAAAAAATTTCGCAGCATTTTTGATAAAAAAAACGGTAAATAAATAACTTGTGTAAAGGAAAGACGCAATGAAAACCATCCAGAACCTTCAAACCAAGGCTGCGAATAAGCAAGCAGGTTTCACCCTAATCGAATTGATGATCGTAGTAGCAATTGTGGCCATTCTGGCGGCAGTAGCGCTACCGGCTTATAATGAGTATGTGAAAAAATCCAAATTTGCATCAGTAGCCACTGCGGTGCAAGGTTACAAGGTCAAAGTTGAATTATGTCACGCGATGGAAGGGGGCTTTGACGAGTGTGATGCCAACTCTCATGACATCCCTGCAAATATAGCCACAGGCACTGACACCAATGGTCTAGTAGATACTGTTGAGGTTGAAAATGGTGTTATTACCGGTACAGCGACAGCGGCGGCTGACAGCCATACTATAATATTGACACCTTCGGTTGAAAACAACAGAGTTATATGGGAGGTGACCGGCTCTTGTATTGGTGCGAATCTATGTAAAGGTAACGAATAGTAGCTTAATGCAACAATCAGCCTCACTAAACGGCCTAGCTTCTAGCTTGGCCGTTTCTTTTCCAGAAAAAGAGCAACAGCTGCTGGAGCTGTACAAGCGCAGCCAGCAAGAGCAGAGTGCCTTTACTACGGTATTGGTAGAAAACGAGTTGTTTACCAGTAAGGCGCTCGCTGATTATTGCGAGGCCCAGTTCGGCATTCCGCTGCTGGATCTCGATGCCATCGAGATCAACGAAATTCCCCAGAGTTTTCTCAACGAAAAGCTGATTTTTAAACACCACGTGCTGCCGGTGTATAGTCAAAACCAAACCCTATATGTGGCCATGGCTGACCCAAGTAATGTAAGCGCGCTAGAAGACTTTGGTTTTAGCTTTGGCCTACACGTAGAAGCACTGTTGGTTGAGGAAAATAAACTCAGCAAAGCGATTCAGTCACTGGTGGATGATAGCGCCAACCTCGACTTGGGTGATATTTCCGATGAGGACATCAACGACCTAGAAGTTAGCGAAGAAAACTCTCGGCTCGACGAAAAACAAAATAATAAAGAAGACGATGCGCCCATCGTTGTTTATATTAATAAAATTTTAATGGACTCGATCCGCCGTGGCGCATCGGATTTGCATTTCGAGCCCTACGAGCATAAATACCGAATTCGTTTTCGCATCGACGGCATATTGCACGAAATCGCCAGCCCGCCAATCAATTTGGCCAACCGCTTCTCGGCTCGCCTCAAAGTAATGGCGCGTATGGACATCGCCGAGCGACGCTTACCGCAAGATGGCCGTATTAAGCTTAAAACCGGCCGCAACAAAGCCATCGACATGCGGGTTAACTCCTTGCCCACCATGTGGGGCGAGAAAATTGTGATTCGTATTTTGGACTCCTCGGCCGCCAACCTGAATATCGATATATTGGGTTACGACGATAAACAAAAGCAGCTTTACCTAAACGCGCTGTCTCGCCCGCAGGGGATGATACTAGTCACCGGCCCCACCGGCTCAGGTAAAACCGTATCGCTGTATACTGGCCTAAATATTTTGAATACCGTGGAAACCAATATTTCTACCGCAGAAGATCCGGTGGAAATTAACTTACCTGGGGTTAACCAAGTTCAAATTAATAACAAGGCCGGATTAACTTTTGCCGCCGCGCTGCGCGCCTTTCTTCGTCAAGATCCCGACATTGTAATGGTGGGAGAAATCCGTGACTTAGAAACCGCCGAAATTTCGATTAAGGCGGCGCAAACTGGTCACTTAGTCTTATCCACCCTGCATACCAATTCAGCCGCCGAAACCTTGACCCGTTTACTGAATATGGGAGTGCCGGCCTTTAACATTGCTTCTTCGGTGAGTTTGATTATTGCTCAGCGCTTGGCACGCCGCCTCTGCGAGCATTGTAAAAAACCAAAAATGCTAGAAGCTGAATTGCTGCCTAAGATTGGCTTTAGCGCAGAGCAAATAGCCCAAGGCATTAAACTCTACGAACCCGTGGGCTGTGATAAATGCACCGGTGGCTTTAAGGGCCGCGTGGGTATTTACGAAGTGATGCCCATGAGTAGTGAAATCGCTAAACTGATTATGGCCGAAGGCAACTCTATACAAATTGCCGAACAAGCCATTAACGAAGGCATGTATTCACTGCGTATGTCAGCCTTAGAGAAGGCGCGTATAGGAGTCACCTCTTTATCGGAAGTGGAGCGGGTCACAAATGTTTAAGTGCTTTTCCACTCTGGGCTAAATCTCTGATAGATTTAATTTATTCATTAATCTCACTTTTAGCGTGAACGCTTAGCAAGGATGTTATGGCTACCGCAAGCAACAGCAGCAAACGCAAGGTCGTAGTAAAAAAAATTAACGCCTACACTTGGAGCGGAGTAAACCGCAAAGGCGGCAAGGTGAGCGGCGAATACCAAGCCGAAAACCCCAATCAGGTGAAAGGCGAGCTACGCCGCCAGGGCATTACCGTTACCAAGATTAAAAAGAAAAGCGAAAGCTTTCTTAGCAAGATGGGTAACAAGATTAAACCCATGGACATCGCGGTGGCCTCGCGACAAATTGCCACCATGCTACAAGCCGGCGTGCCCTTAGTACAAAGCTTCAACATCATCTCTAAAAGTGTAGAAAAACCAGCGATGCGTGAGCTGATAGGTGAAGTAGCCGCCGAAGTAGAATCAGGTACTGCGCTTTCTGAGAGCCTACGCAAGCATCCACGCTATTTCGATGCTCTATATTGCGACTTAATTGAAGCCGGTGAGCAAAGTGGTGCTCTTGAAACCATCTATGATCGCGTCGCCATCTATAAAGAAAAGGCCGAAGCACTAAAATCGAAAATTAAGAAAGCCATGTTTTACCCAGTTTCGGTGATTATTGTAGCGATCATTGTCACCACCATTCTGTTACTATTTGTCATTCCCCAATTTGAAGAAATCTTTGCCAGCTTTGGCGCCGAACTGCCTGCCTTTACTCAGTTTGTTATCGGCATTTCCCGCTTCTTGCAAGACTACTGGCCGTTTATTTTTGGCGGTATATTTGCCTTGGGTTTTGGTTATGTGCAAGCCTTTAGGCGCTCGCAGGGGGTGAAAGATGCCACCGACCGCTTCATTCTTAGGATTCCGGTGATTAACCCAATTCTGCACAAGGCGGCAATGGCCCGTTTTGCGCGCACCCTCTCCACCACCTTTGCCGCCGGTATTCCACTGATTGATGCGCTAAAATCGGCCTCTGGCGCATCTGGCAACGTAGTCTACCGCAACGCCATCGATGCGATTCGCATTGAGGTAACCGGTGGTATGCAAATGAACGTAGCCATGCGCACAGTAAATTTGTTTCCCGACATGGTCACCCAAATGGTCATGATTGGTGAAGAATCCGGCTCTTTAGACAGTATGTTGGATAAAGTGGCCAATATTTACGAACAACAAGTCGACGATGCGGTTGACGGTTTAACCAGCCTAATTGAACCGCTGATTATGGCCGTGCTTGGCGTGCTGGTTGGTGGTATGGTGGTGGCCATGTACTTACCTATCTTTAAACTCGGCTCTGTTGTGGGTTAATCATGCACAGTTTTATCGAACTCTACCCAGCCACTGCGCTGGGTTTCTGCTTATTAGTGGCGCTCTGTATCGGCTCTTTTCTTAATGTAGTGATTCACCGCTTACCCATAATGTTACAGCGCCAGTGGCGTGATGAATGCCGAGTGTTTTTGGCCGATGAGTTAAAAGCCAGCGAAAGCACCGAGCCAGGCGTTTATAACTTAATGCTGCCTCGCTCGGCCTGCCCCCACTGCGGCAGCTTGATCAAAGCTTGGCAAAACATTCCGGTAATCAGCTGGTTAGCGCTGCGCGGTAAGTGCGCCAATTGCAAAAGCCCCATCAGCATTCGTTATCCTTTAGTGGAGATGGCAACCGCCTTATTGACCTTGGCGTGTTGGTGGCAGTTTGGCTTTACCCTTAGCTTTATATTTAGCAACCTATTTTGCATCATTTTACTGTGCTTAAGTTTAATCGACTTAGACAGTATGTTATTGCCCGACCAACTCACCCTACCCACGCTGTGGCTCGGTTTACTGCTCAATATTAATGCCAGCTTTGTTCCGCTCAGCGATGCGGTCATCGGTGCGGCGCTGGGTTATAGCCTATTATGGGCTCTCTATTGGCTGTTTAAGCTACTAACCGGCAAAGAAGGCATGGGTTATGGCGACTTCAAGTTGCTGGCCATGATCGGCGCATGGTTTGGCTGGCAAGCCTTACCGCTTACTATTTTGCTCTCTTCTTTCGCTGGCGCCTTAATCGGCATTAGTCTTATCGCTCTGGGTAAGCGCCAACAAAGTCAAGCCATACCCTTTGGCCCCTATTTAGCTCTAGGCGGTGTAGTCTATCTATTTTTTGGTGCGCAGCTACATAGCTGGTATTTCTCCTACCTAGGGCTTAGTTAATGCTAGTGGGTTTAACCGGCGGAATTGCCAGCGGTAAAAGCCAAGCCTGCCACTATTTTGCAGAGCTCGGCATTCCCATTGTGGATGCCGATATTGTGGCGCGTCAGGTGGTCGAACCCGGTCAGCCTGCACTAGCCAAAATCACTGACTATTTTGGCCCAGAGATACTGTTAGACGATGGCAGCTTAAACCGCCGGCTACTGCGCCAGCTAATCTTTAATGATCAGCAAAAAAAGCATTGGCTTAACCAATTACTTCACCCACTTATCCGCGAACAGATGCTGTTGCAACTTAAGCAAGCCAGAGGGCCTTATAAAATTTTGGTCGCCCCGCTGCTGTTTGAAAATCACTTAGATAAGCTTACCGATCGCAGTCTATTAATCGACGTGCCCGTTGCGCTGCAAGTACAGCGCACCACGGCGCGTGACGGTGTTGATGCCCAGCAGGCACAGCAAATTATCGATGCGCAAATGAGTCGAGACGATAAACGCGCCGCCGCCGATGACATCATCGACAACAACCAAGGGCTAGACGAGCTCAAGCAAAAAGTCTTAGCCCAACACCGAATCTACCTAGAACTGGCCAAAAGCCATGACAGTTGAACGCTCAGTAGTTACACTAGGCTAGATAAACCAATCATACCTTGTTTTCTGAGTCCCTATGGCCGCATTGATATTTGAGCATCCTTTAAACGAAAAAGTAAGAAACTACTTACGCTTAGAGCAGTTGTTTGAGCAATTGATGTTATCTAAAGCCTTACAACATCCGCTGCAACAGCAGCAGTTTTTTCGCGCTCTATTCGAGGTAGCAGAGGTACTAGAACGCTGTGAATGGCGTTCCGACTTACTTAAAGACTTAGCCAAACAGGCCGATAAATTAGAACAATGGGCCGCTATGCCCAAAGTGGATATCAGTAAAATTGAGCAGCTGTTATTGCAAGTAAAAACGCTGATTGCGGCGATTAGTAAGCATGCTCGCGTTTCTGACCATCTTAAAAATGACCGATTACTATCCAGTATTCGTCAACGCTTAAGCCTGCCCGGTGGCAACTGCAGCTTTGATTTACCTCAGTTGCACTATTGGTTACATCAACAGCCTGAACTAATTCAAGGCCAAGTTGAACAGTGGCTACAACCTTTCCTATTAGTAGCCGATGCGATCAACCACCTACTAAAGTTACTCAGAGAACAGCATAGCGATAGTGAAGTCATCGCCAGTAAGGGCTTCTATCAAGGGGTGGCAGCGGAATGTGGTTTATTGCGTATTGAGGTAGATTCTCAGCTGCAGTGTTACCCCACCGTTAGCGGCCACAAGCACCGCTTCGCCATTAAATTTATTAGTGCAGTGAATCAAGAACTTGAAGATATTCCCTGCCGTTTATATTGTTGTAAAATTGCCTGATGAACAAATCCAATCCAACCAAAGTAAAATGCCCCACTTGTGATGCCGAAGTCGTTTGGCAGGCCAGTAGTGAATTTCGTCCTTTTTGTTCTGAGCGTTGTAAATTAATTGACCTAGGTGAGTGGGCCAATGAAGAAAAGTACATTGCCGGACAGCACCTTCAAGAAGACGAAGATAAGCCCGACAGTTGGGAGTTCTAACTAAATTCAGCCCAAGGCTTGGCTAACAGGGTTTCAAGAATCGCATGATTCGCTTCAGGGAAACGGTAGTTAACTAACTCTTGCTTGGCGACCCAACGAATATCTTGCTGTTCAGCCCCCTCAGGCTCCCCAGCGAAGCGACTAACGGTATAGACATGCAAACATACCTGCTTATCGCCATAGTCGTGCTCAATGCGGATCAGAGGCTTACAGCTAGCCAGCTCAATCACTATCGATAGTTCTTCCTGTAATTCGCGCGCCAAGGCTTCGATGACGGACTCATCGGCTTCAATTTTGCCGCCGGGAAACTCCCATTTCCCCCCTTGATGCTGTTGCTGATGGCGAAAGCTCAACAGCACCTTATCACCTTGAAGTATCACTCCAACAGCAACATTAACCTGCTTCATCTAAGCTCCTTAAATTTATAAAAAAGGAGAGCCGAAGCTCTCCTCTGTATAGGCTAAGCCAAACTTAAGACAGTTTGCCATGGCATTGTTTATATTTCTTACCTGAACCACAAGGGCAAGGATCGTTTCGGCCAACTTTTTGCCCTTCACGAACCACCGGCTGGCCAGCTTCTTGTTGGGCCTCCTGAGCCTGCTCTTGAGCTTGCTGCTGACGCATTAAGGCTGCTCTTTGTTCGGCTTCACGACGCTTTGCTTCCATGGCTTCGACTTCTTCAGGATCTTGAACGCGAACTCGGCTTAAGATGCTAATCACGTCCAATTTCAGGGCTTCTAACATTTGGGTAAACAACTCAAAAGATTCCCGCTTGTATTCTTGCTTTGGATTCTTCTGAGCATAACCACGTAGGTGAATACCCTGACGTAGGTGATCCATGGCAGCTAGATGCTCTTTCCAAAGTTGGTCGAGAGTTTGCAGCATTACCGATTTTTCAAACTGCTTAATTGGATCGGCACCAACTTTATCAATCTTAGATTGGTAGTCAGCAACGGCCTCAGCAAGAATTTTCTCACGCAATTTATCTTCGTGTAACTTATCGTCTTCATCCAACCATTTTTGTACGGGCAGATCTAAACCAAAATCACTTTTCAGGCGCTGCTCTAACTCGCTCACTTGCCACATTTCTTCCAAAGACTGCGGCGGAATGTATTCATCAATAACCGAGTTGAACACATCTTCACGAATCACTTCGATGGTGTCGGAAATGCTTTCGCTATCCATCAGGTCATTACGTTGCTCGTAAACCACTTTCCGTTGGTCGTTAGCCACGTCATCAAATTCTAACAAAGACTTACGTACATCGAAGTTACGGCCTTCCACTTTACGTTGGGCATTTTCAATGGCTCGTGTCACCCATGGATGCTCGATTGCTTCGCCTTCTTCCATGCCAAGCTTTTTCATCATGCCGGTAACGCGGTCGGAAGCGAAGATGCGCATTAAGCTATCTTCCATAGACAGATAAAAACGGGTTGAGCCAGGGTCGCCTTGACGACCAGCACGGCCACGCAACTGGTTATCGATACGACGAGATTCGTGACGTTCGGTACCAATAATGTGCAAACCACCAGAAGCCAATACGGCATCGTGACGCTCTTGCCAGCGCTGCTTCACTTCAGCAATTTGCTGTTCGCTAGCATCTTCGCCTAGGGCACTAAGTTCAACTTGCAGGTTGCCACCCAATACGATATCGGTACCACGGCCGGCCATGTTGGTGGCAATGGTTACCGCACCAGCAACACCCGCTTCCGCCACAATGTCGGCTTCTTTCTCGTGGAATTTGGCGTTCAATACATTGTGCTTAATTTTCTCTTTCTTCAGGATGTTGGATAACAACTCTGAATTTTCGATAGAAACCGTACCCACCAACACAGGGCGCTGAGCCTTCACACATTCGCGAATATCATCCACAATCGCCTTGTATTTCTCTTCGGCTGTGAGGTAAACCAAATCACCTTGGTCATCACGAATCATTGGTTTATTGGTTGGAACCACTACCGTGTCTAGGCCATAAATAGACTGGAATTCAAAGGCTTCGGTATCGGCAGTACCGGTCATACCGGCGAGTTTTTCGTAAAGACGGAAGTAGTTTTGGAAGGTAATTGAGGCCAAAGTTTGGTTTTCATTCTGAATAGGTACACCTTCTTTGGCTTCTACCGCCTGATGCAAACCTTCTGACCAACGACGCCCCGGCATAGTACGACCAGTGTGTTCATCTACGATAACAATTTCGTTGTTGTCGCTTACGATGTAGTCAACATTACGCTCAAACAGGGTGTGTGCTCGTAGCCCGGCATTCACGTGGTGCAATAGGCTAATATTGGCCGCATTGTACAGAGAATCACCCTGCTCTAACAAACCTCGTTGCTGCAGGGTCTCTTCTACGAAAATTTGCCCAGTCTCGGTCAAGTGAACTTGTTTGTTTTTCTCATCAAGGGTGTAGTGACCGTCACCAATCACTTCCTCGGTGTCCTCTTCCTCTTGGCGCACCAATAGCGGAATGATGTCGTTAATTTTCTTATATAGCTCAGAGCTATCTTCTGCAGGCCCAGAAATAATCAGTGGGGTACGCGCTTCATCGATTAAGATCGAATCCACTTCATCGACAATCGCATAATTCAGTGGGCGCTGAACCCGCTGCTCAGGGGCGAAGGCCATGTTATCGCGCAGATAGTCGAAACCAAACTCGTTGTTCGTACCGTAGGTAATATCTGCAGCATAAGCGGCCTTCTTAGCTTCATGGTCCATGCCTGCGATATTAACCGCTACGCTTAGGCCCAAATATTCAAATAAGGGACGATTCCAATCTGCGTCACGCTGGGCCAAATAATCATTCACGGTAATAACGTGTACACCCTTACCGGTCACACCGTTAAGGTAAGCGGGCAAAGTGGCGGTAAGGGTTTTACCTTCACCGGTGCGCATTTCGGCAATTTTGTTGTCGTTAAGCACCATGCCGCCAATCATCTGCACGTCGAAGTGACGCATTTCAAAGACGCGCTTAGAGGCTTCACGAACCACGGCAAAAGCTTCCGGAAGAATTTGCTCTAAGCTTTCGCCCTGCTCTAGACGCTGTCTGAACTCACCGGCCTTCGCCTTTATTTGCTCGGCAGATAACTTTTCGTATTCTGGCTCTAAAGCGTTAATAGCATTAACTATTTTACGCATCTTTTTGATGGTACGGTCATTTCGGGTACCAACGATTTTTGTTACTAATTTACTAATCATGAAACACTACTTTTGCTAAGACGAAATCCAATTTTCTAGGCATTGGTTTTGCGGTAAATAAACTGGCTGGGGTTCAACTGACGACCATGCTTAAGCACTTCAAAGTGCACATGAGAACCTGTAGAGCGGCCAGTGCTGCCCATTAAGGCTATTTCATCCCCTTTATTTACCACATCACCTTCTTTTACTAATACTGCTTTAGCATGCGCGTAACGCGTTACCATTCCGTTACCATGTTCAACTTCAACTAAGTTGCCGTAACCCAAACGCTCGCCAGCCCACACAACCACTCCAGCCCCTACTGAACGGATCGGGGTGCCTTCTTTACCGGCAATATCTACCCCTTTGTGACGCGCCTTACGTTTAGTAAAGGGATCAACCCGAGTACCAAACGGCGACGAAATCCAAACTCCTGGACCTCGAGCTGGCCAACCAGAAATATAACTGCTAGTAGCTAGATGGTGACTTTGTTGCCAAGATTCAAGCAAGGAGAGGGATTTTTTATGTAAACCGAGCTGTTGCTCTAATTCATTTAAATCAAAAAATAAATTTTCGGGCTGCGAACTACCAGCAAACTCAAGCATAGGTCCGCCCATTGGAGGGCTGTTGGAGAAATCAAACTCTGCGGCCAACTCGTTATCTTCCACTAAACGAGCGCCTAAAGCATTTAAGCGAGTCATTTCCGCCTGCATCTGGCCAACTTTACTCGCCAACTGGGAGTAACGCTGACGCAATTGCGTCTCAAACTGCTGCAACTTAGGCTCTGCTCGTAGCTGGTCGAGCTGAGCCAGCAACTGAACCTGCTTGGTCGCTAAATTTTGGTATTGCTGAACACCCCATAAAGCGACACTGCATAAAAACGCCACCAACAAGAAAGCAAACCATGCCAGCCTAAGCGGATTTAATCGAATAGTTCTTGTCTCGCCTTTATGCGCGTATACTAAACTTAATCTCATACCTAACTAATAAACTTATGTCCAAACGACAACATCAACCGCTTCCCATTGAGCGCATCTTTCACCAAAAGCAATTTGCCCAAATTGAGCAACCGCTGCAACAACGAGCTCGCCTACAGCAATTATCGAGTGAGGTGCTGACACGCTATAAACTACAGCAATGCCGTATCGTTAATATGCGTCAGGGAGTCGCCATTATCGAAGCACCTAGTTCTGCATGGTTAACTCGGCTAAAACAGTTTCGTTTTGAATTGCTTAGCGAGCTACGTAAAGCCTTACCAGGTGTTGTCAGTTTGGAACTAAAAATAAATCCCGAATTGAAGAACATTAAACCAGAAGCTGAACAAAAAAGCACTGGAAAACGCCAGCTAAGCCCTCAAGCAGCTAAACATATCACAGAATTGGCACAACACGTACCGGATGAACTAAGAGAGAAGCTAGAGAAATTAGCGGCGCTGAGCGGAGAGAGTTAGCCAGCGCCGACCAATTTGAGGTATTAGAAACTAAAAACAGTTTGCTGATAGGCAGCAGGTGCTTCGGACTTGTCTTCAAAGGTGACAATTTCCCAAGCATGTTGTTGTTCTAATAAAGCTCGAACTAAATTGTTATTTAATGCATGTCCCGATTTATGGGCACGTAAATGACCTAGTATAGGCAAACCTGCCATATATAAATCACCCACTGCATCTAACAGCTTGTGCTTAACAAATTCATCTTCATAACGAAGGCCATCTTCGTTAAGAATGCGATATTCATCTAACACTACGGCATTTTCTAAACTACCGCCAAGGGCTAAGTTCTTCGATTGAAGATACTCAATGTCACGCATAAAACCAAAGGTTCTAGCACGACTAATATCTTTTACAAAACTATCCGCAGAGAAGTTCATTGAAATCTGCTGATTACGCCCTTCCATCGCTGGGTGATCAAAATCAATAGAAAAATCAATGGTGAAGCCGTCATTGCTTGGCAATAATTCGGCCCACTTATCTTCGTGTTCAACACGGATAGCTTGCTTAATACGAATAAACTTCTTCGCCGCAGCTTGTTCTTCAATGCCTGCCGACTGTAATAAAAATACAAACGGGCTTGAGCTGCCATCCATCACCGGCAGTTCTGGGGCATCAACATCAATAATTAAGTTATCCAAGCCTAACGCAGCAATCGCAGCCATCAAATGCTCAACCGTAGAAATACGGTTACCAGCATCATCAATTAAACAGGTACATAACATAGTGTCACGTACCAATTCTGCTTTTGCAGGGATCGTTACAACCGGATCGAGATCGGTACGATTGAACAGGATACCTGTATTTGCAGGCGCTGGACGCAAGACCATAGTGACCTTATGTCCTGAGTGCAAACCGATCCCTGTCGCTTGTACTGACTTTTCAAGAGTCCGTTGTTTAAGCATAAATTTTCCTCTGCTTCTACGACCAATAAACTAGATGGTCCGACATCTTAACACAAGTTTGAATCTGATCACAAACATATGTCTAAAACTTGACCATTTAATAACAGATTAATCTGCTTGGCGACGCAAGAATGCTGGAATGTCTAAATAGTCACCATCACTTGAGCTAGTGCGCGGCTCAGCGTTTACCACCGCAGCTTTTTCTTCGGCAACAGGAGCTGAATCCATAGTCATTGAGTGTGAAACAGGCTCAGCATTTACTGCTTGTTGCGTCTTAACTATTGAAATATCTGGGCGACGTTCGGCACCAATACCTGTGGCAACCACAGTGACTCGCAATTCATCGCTCATTTCTGGGTCGATAACCGCACCCACCACAACCGTGGCATTCTCAGAAGCAAAGCCTTTAACCGCATTACCCACGGTTTCAAACTCTTCAATGCTCATATCAAAGCCAGCAGTAATGTTTACCAAAATACCACGTGCACCAGCTAGGTCGACATCTTCTAATAAGGGGCTAGAAATCGCCAACTCGGCGGCTTCTTCAGCACGGTCTTCACCAGAGGCAATACCGGTACCCATCATGGCGGTACCCATTTCACGCATTACCGTACGAACGTCGGCGAAATCCACGTTGATTAAACCAGGACGAGTAATTAACTCGGCAATCCCCTGTACTGCACCTAGCAATACGTTGTTAGCCGCTTTAAAGGCATCCAACAAAGAGACACCGCGACCTAATACTTTTAACAACTTGTCGTTAGGAATGGTGATTAATGAATCGACATTTTTACTCAGTTGCTCAATCCCTTGTTGGGCATAGCTACTGCGCTTTTTACCTTCGAAACCAAAAGGTTTGGTCACCACTGCTACGGTAAGAATACCCAGCTCTTTAGCTACTTCGGCTACCACTGGCGCTGCACCAGTACCGGTACCACCACCCATGCCGGCAGCAATAAATACCATATCGGCGCCCTGCAATTGGCTCATGATGGCATCACGATCTTCCATCGCCGCTTCGCGACCCACCTCTGGGTTAGCACCAGCACCTAAACCCTTGGTGATGGCCCCACCAATTTGTAAGGTATTGTCTGCACCAGAGTTACGTAAGGCTTGGGCATCGGTATTGATGGTGATGAATTCAACACCCTCAATTGACTGAGCCACCATGTGTTCAACAGCATTACCGCCGCCGCCACCAACGCCAACAACTTTAATTACCGCTTCATCGGTATGACTATCCATAATCTCAAACATAGTTCTCTCTCCGCTTGATTTTCGCTACTTAGCAAAAACTAAAATTCACCTTTAAACCAGCTATGCAAACGCTTAGCAATGTTGCTCACCCCACTGATGTTTTTCACTTCAATCGGTTTTTCGCTCTGGTTTTCCATGCCGTAATGCAACAACCCCACTGCTGTTGAGTAAGTTGGTGCCTGTACGTATTCAGTCAGGCCGGCAACTTTGTTGGCTGAGCCAACCCGTACCTGACACTGCAAAATGTTTTCGGCGCATTCCACTACACCTTCTATCTGTGCTGCTCCACCGGTAAGCACCACACCTGCTCCTAGTTGCAACTTACAACCTTGAGTCTGTAAATCATCTGCCAACTCATCTAGCTTGGCTTTAATCATGCCAAATAACTCGCTGTAGCGAGGCTCAATCACCTCTGCCAAAGTTTGGCGTTGTAAGCTACGCGAAGGCCTGCCACCCACACTGGGTACTTCAATGGTATCATCACGCCCCACCATGCTGCCCAAGGCGCAACCGTAACGCACCTTTACCGCTTCTGCATCGTTGAGCGGAGTCCCAAATACCGTAGCAATATCGCGAGTCACCGAATTACCAGCAAAAGGGATCACCGAGGTATGACGCAAAGCGCCACTGGTATACACCGCAATATCCATGGTGCCTGAACCAATGTCGACCACGCAAACACCCAGCTCTTTTTCATCTTCAGTTAATACCGCGTAGCTAGAAGCCAAAGCAGAAAAAATTAACTGATCCACTTTTAAATCGCAGCGCTCAACACACTTAACGATGTTCTTCACCATGTCATTGTGACAGGCAATTAAGTGGACTTTGGCTTCCATTCTCACCCCGACAAACCAATCGGGTTTTTAATCCCCTCTTGGAAATCGATGGCAAATTCCTGCGGCAATACGTGCAAGATACGGTGCTCGTCGGGCAGTTTAATTGACTTAGCAGTATGAATAGCATTATCTACATCATCCTGAGTCACTTCCTCATCACTAATTGGCACCATGCCTTTTTCGTTTAAGCAACGAATATGGCGACCCGACACCCCAAGGTAAACAGAGCTAATCTTACAATCGGCCATCAACTCAGCTTCTTGCAGGGCGCGCTGCACGGTCTTCACTACCGAGTCGAGATCGTTTACGCCGCCTTTATCCATACCCTTGGCCGGATGACTACCCACACCGATGATACTCATCTCATTACCCGGCAATACTTCACCGATTAACGCGGTAATTTTGGCGCTGCCGATGTCTAGGCCAACGATTAGCTTTCTATCCGTTACTTTGGTCATTACTTACCAAACCTTCCCGTTTCTTCCATCCCACTGCAAAACCAGTGTCATAGCGTAAATCTACATATTCCACGTTATCCGCTTGAAGCTGCGGATAAACCGATACAAAACGCTCAATTCGATTGAGCTTATCTTCCTTACCCAACTTGAGTAAGATGCCGCCGGTTAATTCCACTTGCCAAGCATGCCGCTCATTCAAGGCCAAGCTACTAATGCTTAACTGGCGACCTTGTAATACTCGCTGCAGCTGACGAAAAGTAGTGAGCACTCGCTCCGCTTGTTCGTCTGGTCCAGCTAACGAAGCCAACTCAACACTGATGCGTTGCTGCGGCGCTTCAAATATTTCACCTTGCTGATTAAGCAAGGCTGCATTGTTCCAGCGTGCCACTACTTGTTGCTCTTGCAAGGCAATCGATAGCTTATCAGGCCATTGCTTACGCACCGTGACCTGTTTCACCCAAGGCAAGCGCTCTAATTGCTGCTTTACCTCAGACACTTCCAAACTAAAAAAATTACCCGCCTCGGGCAGTGCCGCCAAACTTTGTTGTAACTCTTCATCTAGCACATAGTCGCGCTTACCCGATACCAACAAACGCTGCATCGGGCTCAAGTGCTTATCACTAACACTGCGATAAACCGAGTTAACCGCATAGGCCAAACTAAACAACACAACAACAAAAAAAACCACTCCGGCCCAGTAGCCAAGGCGTTGTTTTTGTTGTTCATTTAGCTGCCATTGCATCATTTAGTGCGCCAAATCCAATATGCTCACAACCAATTGGTCGAAGCTTAATCCATGCTGTTTGGCTGCCATTGGCACCAAACTCTTTTCAGTCATCCCCGGCGAAGTGTTCACTTCCAAGAGATACCAGTTGCCCTGCGCATCGGCCATAAAATCAACCCGTCCCCAGCCTTCACAGTCCACCGCTTTAAAGGCTTGCATGGCAATTTCGGCCAACTCTTGCTCTTGTTGTTCGCTCAGTCCACTAGGGCAAAAATACTCGGTAGAATTACTCTGATACTTAGCGTCGTAATCATAAAAAGCATGTGGTGTTTGCATTCTAATTGAAGGCAAGACTTGATCACCCAGTATCGATACCGTGTACTCCGCACCGCTAATCCACTGCTCTACCAATACTCGCGAGTCATAAGCAAAAGCATCGTTAATCGCTTGCTCAAGCTGCTTCGCTGTACTTGCCTTAGCCATTCCAATACTGGAGCCTTCTAGCGCCGGTTTTACAATCACGTCCCCGCCCAGTTGCTGCAACATAGCCTCAGCCTGCTCGGCTTGGTAAGTTTGTTTTTCAACAATCGCGTAAGCCGCAGTGGGCAAGCCCAGGTTTTGCCAAATCTGTTTACAGCGGATCTTATCCATCGCCAAAGCAGAACCCAAGACCCGACTGCCGGTATAAGGCAAATTCAAATACTCTAAAGCCCCTTGTAAAGTGCCGTCTTCTCCACCACGCCCATGTAAGGCAATAAACACATGGCTGTATTTTTTTTGTTTCAGCAAGCTCAAATCGACATCACGTGTATCTATACCCTCGGCATTGATGCCCGCGCGCAACAAACCAGCCAGCACCGCTTTGCCTGATCTTAAAGACACTTCACGCTCGGCTGAATCACCGCCATACAACACGGCTACTCGCTTCATTCGTACACTCGCCATTAACTATTACTACCTTTCAACTTACTAATATTGAGCTGCAACTCGCCCAATTGACGGGCCAATACGCCAATATTTCCCGCGCCCTGGGTCAGCAGCACGTCGCCATCTTGCAATACATCAGCAAGCAAAGCATTCAACTCATCGGGTTGTTTTACATAAATCGGCTCTAAACCGCGCTGCCGTAAGCTACGACACAAGGCGCGACTATCGGCACCAGCAATCACGTCTTCACCGGCCGAGTACACCTCTAGCAGCAACAAACTGTCTACCTGCGCCAATACATCCACAAAATCTTCGTAGAGATCGCGGGTACGTGAATAACGGTGAGGCTGAAATGCCATTACTAGGCGGCGTTCAGGCCAAGCCGCTCTAGCTGCTTTAAGCGTGGCCTGTACTTCAGTAGGGTGATGACCGTAATCATCCACCAGCAATACCGAGCCCTTACCAGTGTCAAATTCACCGTATTGCTGAAAACGACGACCGATACCGGCAAAGCGATTCAGCGCTTCTACAATAGCGCTATCAGCAATACCGTCTTCACTGGCTACCGCTATCGCCGCGGCAGCGTTTAAAGCGTTGTGCTCGCCCGGCATATTCAAACAAATATCTAATTGCTCACAGCCATGACGGTGCACACTAAAGCAGCAGCGATCCCCCTGCTGTACAAAATCTTTAATTTGAACATCGGCGCCCTCAGAAAAACCGTAGGTGATGATCTGACGTCCAATCTTCGGTAATAAGTCTCTAACCCCGGCATCGTCAATACACATTACCGCAACACCATAAAACGGCAAATTATGCAGAAAATCGATGAAAGTAGCATGCAGCTGAGCTTCATCGCCACCATAGGTTTCCATGTGATCTGGTTCCACATTAGTGACCACCGCTACCATCGGTTGCAAATGCAAAAACGAGGCATCGCTTTCGTCGGCCTCAGCAATCAAATAACGACTACTGCCTAGGCGGGCATTGGTGCCAGCGCTGTTAAGTAGACCGCCGATAACAAAGGTCGGGTCTAACTCAGCTTGACCATAGATGCTGGCAATTAGGCTAGTAGTCGTGGTTTTACCATGAGTCCCTGCTACCGCTACGCCATGGCGATAACGCATTAATTCGGCCAACATTTCAGCGCGGCGAACCACTGGAATACGCGCAGCGCGCGCCGCTTCAACCTCTGGGTTATCTTCTTTAATAGCCGTTGATACCACTACCACATGAGCGCCCGCTATGTTGCTTGGCTGATGCCCCAAAAACACTTCTGCCCCTACCGCTTGTAAACGCTCTGTCATCGGACTATAGGCCTGATCCGAGCCAGAAATCTGATAGCCTTCATTAGCTAATACTTCAGCAATGCCGCCCATGCCTGCCCCGCCAATGCCAACAAAGTGAATACGTTTCACCTTGCGCATTTCAGGGATCATGGTACGTAATTTAGCTAACTCAACTTTACTCATCTATTTACTCTTTTATTAAGCTTTGGCATACCGCCGCTACCTGTTCAGTAGCGTCATAGCTTGCCTGCTTCCTAGCATTATTCGCGCAAGTTAAGCGCAAGCTAGGATCTGCAAATTCATTTAACACTGCCGCGATTTGTTGCGGCGAAAAATCAGCTTGTTTAATTAAGCGTGCCGCCTTGGCTTCTACTAAAAACGCCGCATTTTTTGTTTGGTGATCATCCACGGCATAGGGCAGAGGCACAAATATTGCCGGAACCCCTGCCGCAGCGACTTCTGATACCGTTAAAGCGCCAGCGCGACAGAGTATCACATCAGCCCACTGATATGCTGCTGCCATATCATCAATAAACTCAACAATTTTAGGGGCTTCACTTAAATTCTCATCAAGTTGCTGCTGTTGGTAGGCAGCCTCAGCACTGGCTTGCTTATCGGCCCCCGCCTGATGCCAAACTTTAAGATCTAGGCCACTTTGTTTGATGCCTGCCGCCAAGTGCTGATTAAACACCTGGGCACCGAGGCTGCCACCAATTACCAATAGCTTATAACCACCAGCCTCACCGGCTGTTTTAGGCGGTAAACTCAACACCGATTGACGCAAAGGATTTCCCACCACTTGAGCATTTGCTAGGGCTCCAGGAAAGGCGCTCAAACATTTTCTAGCAATTTTACTCAGTACTTTATTAGTTAAGCCGGCGGCTGCATTTTGCTCATGCAAAACTAAAGGCTTGCCTAATAACCAGGCAGCAATACCACCGGGGCCACTGGCAAAGCCGCCCATGCCCAATACCACGTCGGGCTGATAGGCTTTGATTACTGCCCTAGCTTGACGAATGGCATTAAGCAATTTGAAAGGCGCGGCCAGCTTACGCATAACACCATTACCTCTCACCCCTTTAATGCTAATAAAGTTAATCGGGTAACCATATTGGGGAACCAAGCGAGCTTCCATACGCTCGGCGGTGCCTAACCAAGATACATCCCAGCCTTGTTGGCGCAGAAGATCGGCCACTGCGAGACCGGGGAACACATGCCCACCAGTGCCGCCCGCCATCACTAGTAATTTGTGTTGTTTAACTTCAACCATGAGCACCTCGCTTATAGGCCTGACACTTGGCCAAGCGCAGCTCATGGTCAATGCGCAGCAACACTGCCACCGCAACAGACATAGCTAATAAACTAGAACCACCGTAACTGATCAAAGGAAGCGTCAAACCTTTAGTTGGCACTAAGCCCGATGCCGCGCCCACATTCACCATGGTTTGAAAACTAAACCAAATACCAATGCCACAAGCTAAATAGCCGGCAAAAGCCTGTTCCGCTAACAAGGCTTGTTTGCCAATACGCAAGGCCCTACTCACCAGCAATACCTGTAATAGCAATACCGTGCATACCCCGATAAAGCCCAGTTCCTCGGCCAAAACCGCCACCACGAAATCGGTATGAGCTTCAGGCAAGTACTCCAATTTTTGAATCGAGTTACCTAAACCTTCACCAAACCAATCGCCTCGGCCAAAGGCCATTAGTGACTGAGTTAGCTGATAACCACTACCAAAAGGATCTTGCCAGGGGTCGAGGAAGGAAGACACTCGGCGCATTCGATAAGGTTCAGCAATCACCAAGGTCACCACTGCTACCACCCCGGTAAAGATTAATCCAAAGAACTGAATCAGTTTTGCGCCGGCCAGAAACAACATGCCAACGGTGGTTACAAACATCACCACCACACTGCCTAAATCGGGTTGCGCAAGCAGCAATACCGCTAAAAAGAAGAACACGATAAGTGGCTTCAAAAAGCCTTTTAAGTTCTCTCGAACTTGTTCATGCCGGCGCACTAAATACCCAGCCAAATAAGTGAACAAGGCTAACTTGGCAAATTCGGCGGGCTGAATATTAAGCGGACCAAGACCAATCCAACGACTACTGCCGTTAATATTGCGCCCCACCACCAATACAAGCACTAAGGCCACCACCGCCGCCAATAACAATTTAGCATTATGACTCTGCCACCAAGCCACTGGAATTTGCACCACAAAGGCAATGGCGCATAAGCACAACAGCAAATACACGCCGTGGCGCTTAGCAAAACGGAAGGGGTCATTATTCATCGCGATCCCTTCGGGGATAGATGAAGAAGCGACCATGACTAAGCCCAGCAACATCAAACACAGAGCCAACCACAACAAGTGACGGTCAAACAATAAGGGCTCTTGAACAGCGCCTTGTGGCCCGCTCAAACGTGCAGCAATATTTTCAAACCACTGTGGTTTCGCCATTATTCTCATAAGGCCTCCACCAGCTGGCAGAAGTGCTGACCACGCGCTTCAAAGTTTTTGTACATATCAAGGCTGGCGCAAGCTGGCGATAACAATACGGTATCGCCCGACTCAGCTTGCTCCGCGCACCACGCAAAAGCAGACTCTAAATCGTCACGCAAATAAACGTTATTTGCTAGTTCAACAAAACGTTGCTTATCTTTGCCAAACGCCACCACACCGGCCAATTTGGCAAAGGCCGCTTTAAGCTCGCTTAAATCCCCTTCTTTACTGTCACCACCAGCAATTAACCACAAGCGGCCCGAGTTACCAGACAAGCCTTGCAAGGCCGCTAAGGTAGCGCCCACATTGGTGGCTTTAGAGTCATTAATCCAAGCAATGCCGTTTTTACGCGCTACCAGCTGACAACGGTGCGCTAAGCCTGCAAATTTTTTGGCGGCGCAAAGGCTGGCGTCTAAGTCGATACCGACTGCTTCAGCTAAGGCTAAGGAAGCCAGAATATTGGCGTAATTGTGAGTGCCCACTAAGGCCAGAGCGCTGGTTTCCAATAAGGTTTTTTCGCCACGCAGTAAATAAGCCTGATCGTGACTTAACGAGAAATCAGCCGTTTGCTGTATAGAGAAGGTGATTCGGCTAGCAGGGCTATCATCAACCCACGATTGCGGATCGTCCAAGTTCACTATTAACTGCTCGGCCTGATGAGCAATTTTATGCTTAGCCGCAATGTATTCGTTCAGACCGGCGTAACGGTCCATATGGTCTTCGCTAATATTTAATACCGTTGCCGCCTTGGCGCGTAAGCTATGGGTCGTTTCTAATTGAAAACTGGATAATTCCAAAACATACAGCTGAACCTGAGGGTCGAGTAAGTCGAGCGCCGGCACACCAATGTTGCCGCCCACCGCCACATTTAAACCGGCCTGTTTGGCCATTTCACCCACCAAACTGGTAACAGTACTCTTACCATTGGAACCGGTAATCGCCACTATTGGCGCCTTGGCGTAGTGACAAAACAGCTCGACGTCGCCAATCAGCTGCACGCCAGCTTTGGCCAAAGCTTGTAACTCGGGCGTAGCCAAAGCCACGCCGGGGCTCACCAACACCACATCACAATCCAACAAGGCCTGCTGCGGTAAGCCGCCGGTAACAACTTCAAGCTCGGCTGGCAGAGCATCAAGACCCGCAGGATGCTCACGAGTATCACAGACTAAAGGCTTAATATTGTGCTGCAGTAAAAAGCGCACACAACTCAAGCCGCTGGCTCCAAGGCCAACGACTGCATAACGTTGTTGTGGCTGCAATTTACTCACTTTTCCCTCTCATTCTTTGCTAGTTCGCTCTAGCGCACCTTCAAGGTGGCTAAACCGATTAATACTAAAATCAACGATATAATCCAAAACCGCACAATCACTCGCGGCTCTGGCCAACCTTTTAATTCATAGTGATGATGGATTGGCGCCATGCGAAAAATGCGTTGGCCGCGCAACTTGTAAGAGCCCACTTGTAAGATCACCGAAACGGTTTCCATCACAAATACGCCGCCCATGATCACCAAGAGCAATTCTTGACGCACCAACACCGCTACCACACCTAAGGCGGCCCCCAAGGCTAAAGAACCCACATCGCCCATGAAAACTTGCGCTGGATAAGTGTTAAACCATAAAAAGGCTAAACCAGCGCCTACCATGGCGGTACATACCACCACTAACTCGCTAGCAGCGGGTATATAAGGAATGAATAAATAGCTGGAGAAGTTAACGTGCCCTGTCAGATAAGCGATTAGCGCAAACGCAGAAGCCACCATCACACTGGGCATAATGGCTAAGCCATCTAAACCGTCAGTTAAGTTAACGGCATTACTGCTGCCCACTATCACCAAATACGTCAGCGGAATAAACAACCAGCCCAGTTGTGGCATGATGTCTTTAATGAACGGTAATACCAATTGGGTTTGAGCGGCAGAGTCGGCACTCCAATACAAATATAGCGCTACCACTAGCGCTACTACCGATTGCCAAAAGTACTTCCAACGGGCAATTAAACCGGCCGAATCTTTGCGGATCACCTTGCGATAATCGTCAACAAAACCAATCGCACCATAGCTGCCGAAGACGAATAGCATCACCCAAACATAGGGATTATCTAAACGCGCCCATAACAAGGTGGATAAAAATACCGAAGCGATGATCAGCACCCCACCCATGGTCGGAGTACCAGACTTACTGAGATGAGACTCGGGACCGTCATTGCGAACGGTTTGACCGATCTGTAACAACTGTAGGCGACGGATTAGCTTTGGTCCCATCCATAAACCAAACACTAAAGCCGTTAAAATGCTGACAATTGCTCGAAAAGTTAAATAAGCAAATAGCGAAAATCCACTAAAATACTGCTGCAGATACTCCGCCAACCAAACTAACATGGCAAACCCTTTTTAAAATGTTGCTGTAACTGTTGAACGACTTTTTCCATGTGGGTCGAACGAGACCCTTTCACCAAGACTAAGCAGGCTTGTTCGCCTTGCTGCTCTAAAGCGGCAATCAACTGCTTGGTGAGTGTGTCATGGTTGTCGTACGCTAACGAAGTAAGGCTCATTTCAGCCAACACCTCATCAAAAGACGCGCCATAAGAATACAAGCTGATGTCACTGTCAAGTGCCAGATGAATTAAGTCTTGATGCGCCTGTTTCGTTTGTTTGCCCATCTCTCCCATGGCCCCGGCGATTAGGAAGCGCTTACCTTCAAAACCCGCCAAAATACTAATCGCGGCTTTAAAAGATGCCGGGTTGGCGTTGTAACTATCATCAATTAAATCAATGCTAGAAGTTAAAGGCTGAAGGTTTAAACGACCGGGAACCGCAGCCATAGAAGCTAAACCCTGCTGTACCTGGGTTAGGCTGGCGCCCATGTTCAATGCTAAAGCACTTGCCGCTACCGCATTCTTCACATTATGCAAACCGGCTAAGTTAATCTGCAGCTCAATTTGCCCCATGGGAGTATGTAAGTTGAAGCGACTGCCTTGCAGCCCCAAAGCTTGAATAGCACTAGCGTAATAATCCGCTGCCGCATCATCTAAAGAGAAGTGCTGAACTTGAGCGGGCTTCGCCGCCTGATCGAGATAATCTTGATAGTCACTGGCATATTCGCATAAGGCCAGTTGCTCTTTGCCTAAACCAGCAAACAGTTCCGACTTAGCTTTAAGCACCCCTTGCTGCGAGCCAAAACCTTCAATGTGCGCCGCCGAGACATTGTTAATCAGTGCCACTTTAGGCTGTACTAACTTAACGGTATAGGCGATTTCACCGATATGATTGGCACCAAGCTCTAATACGCCTAATTGATGCTGTTCGGTGGCTCTTAATAGGGATAAAGGTACTCCAATATCGTTATTAAAATTGCCTTGGGTAGCCAAGACATTAAACGCTTGCCCCAAAATGGCCGAACTCATCTCTTTAACCGTGGTCTTGCCATTACTGCCTGTTATCGCACAGCAAGCTAAGTTCAATTTTTCACGCACATAACTGGCGAGCTGGCCTAAAGCGATCCGTGTATCTTCTACCACCAGTTGCGGCACAGCCTGGGTTAGCGGACGTTCAACCAGTAAGGCCGCAGCGCCCTGCTCTACAGCTTTATCGGCAAAATCGTGGGCATCGAAACGCTCTCCCGAGAGGGCGATAAATAAAGCCCCAGACATCGCCTTGCGAGTATCGGTACTAATGGCGTCGATGACACAATCATCACCATGTAAACGGGCATTTAGCACTTGAGTCAACTCTGCAAGGTGCAGCGATATCATGACGACACCTCCACAAAAGATTGAACCAAAGCTCGCTCATCGTAGTGACGCACCTCTGCACCAATAATCTGGTAGGTTTCATGGCCTTTGCCAGCCACCAAAATAATATCTTGGGGCTGAGAATGCTCAATAGCGTAAGCAATCGCTTCGCGACGCTGGTGAATCACCGACACATTGTGCTCTTGTTCAAAGCCCAACAGAATATCGTCCACTATCGCTTTAGGGTCTTCGAAACGCGGATTGTCATCAGTCACAATAACGCGATCGGCCTTCTGTTCCGCGACCTTCGCCATCAGTGGGCGCTTGCCTTTATCGCGGTCACCACCACAGCCAAAGATACAAATCAACTCACCGCGACAATGCAGACGCAGCGCAGTTAAGGCCTTATCCAAGGCATCCGGCGTGTGTGCGTAATCCACCACTACCGAACGCTTGCCGGTAAATAATTCCATTCGTCCAGGGACAGCGTTTAACTTAGCCAACTGTCCAACCATGTTATGCAAGTCGAGGCCAAGATGATTCAAACAGGCGATGGCGGCGAGCAAGTTGTCGGCATTAAAACGCCCTAGTAAGGGGCTATGAAAGGCCAGTTTTTCATGCTGAGCCTGAGGGCTAACCAAGTAGCCGCTAGCGCCTAGCTCACTAAACTGTAAATCGATGATTTGCCAATCGGCGGCGCTATCTTCTAAAGACAGTGAACGCGCCGACGGATAATGCTGTAATAATTGCTTACCAAAGCCATCATCGGCGTTAATCAGGCGGCAATCCAAGCTAGGCCAATTAAACAAAGCCTGCTTAGCCCGACCATATTCAGCCATACTGCCGTGGTAATCGAGGTGGTCACGACTCAAATTAGTAAAAATGGCCACGGTAAAGGGTACCGCTGCGACTCGCTGCTGCACCAAGCCATGGGAGGAAATTTCCATAGCCACTAAATCAAAGCCTTGCTGATGCATGGCGCGCAATTGCCGCTGAATAGTGATGGCATCGGCGGTGGTATTAACCGAAGCTTGCAACTCTCCAGGTTTACCATTTCCCAACGTGCCCATGACTGCTGCAGAGCGACCACTAAGGTTGGCTAAATTGGCAATTAGATGGGTGACAGTACTTTTTCCATTGGTGCCAGTAACGCCGATTAGCGTCAGCGGATTGCCATCAGGAAAATAAGCCGCCGCAGCTAACTGTGATAACTGTTGGCTCAAGCGCCAAAATGCAATGCATGGCACCTCACCTTTATAATCGACTCTTCCGTGGCTCTTTTCATCATCGGCTTCGGCAATCACCGCCACCGCACCCGCAGTCAAAGCTGAATCGATATAAGCTCGCCCATCAACCTGGTGACCATTAATCGCAACGAACACATCTCCAGCATTGATCTCACGGCTATTCAAAGACAAATCCTTGAACTCAATGTCTGGTGCGCCACTAATGGCAAACTTAGCCAACAAGGCTGATAGCTTAGGTATTGCCATGCTCAGCTCCTTGCAACTGTACCACCTGACTGCCTTGTTCATCGGGGGCGACGTTCAAATATTGTAAGCCCCCTTGCATCACCTTAGAAAACACCGGTGCGGCTACGTCGCCACCGTAGTAATGATCGGTTTTGGGTTCATTCACAAATACCACTATCGCTAGCTTGGGTTTGCTCACCGGTGCCACACCAGCAAAGATCGCAACATAGTCATCCCCATATCCGCCACGCACTGCTTTACGACTGGTACCGGTTTTACCTGCCACACGGTAACCAGGCACGGCGGCCTTTTTGCCAGTACCACCGTCTTGAATCACTGACTCCATCATTTCTAGTACGGCTCTAGCCTTAGCTTCTTCAAATACCCGTTCACCAGCAGCAGGCTTTTCTAACTTAATCACCGACACTGGGCGATAAATGCCACCAGAGCCCATGGTGGCGTAGGCCTGGGCCAATTGTAATGGCGTCACCATTAAGCCATAACCAAAGGATAAGGTGGCCAGCTCGAAGTCAGACCAACGGCGTCGTTGTGGCATTTGCCCACCAGACTCACCCACCAAACCTAAACCAGCATCGTTACCGAAGCCCACGTTATAGAAGGTATCTAACATGCCTTCTACTCCTACCTTTAAAGCCAATTGACTGGTGGCCACATTACTGGATTTCTGAATTACTTTAGTGAGGCTGATTTCGCCATAATTACGCGAATCGCGCACTCGGCGCCCACCGATTTGCATCCAGCCGGGGTTGGTATCAATAGTACTATTTACCGCTATTTGATCTCGCTCCAAAGCAGCAATCACCGACAAAGGTTTCACTGTAGAACCGGGCTCGTAACTATCGGTAATAGCGCGATTACGATAACGGTAACTTTGGAACTGCTTACGATCGTTGGGATTAAATGAAGGGCTATTGGCCATGGCCAAGACTTCGCCAGTGTCGATATCTAATACCACCACACTGCCTGAGGTAGCTTTAGTTTCGGCCACCGCTTTTTTTAATTCACGATAGGCGATAGCTTGGATCCGCTGGTCGATACTCAAGGCAATATTTTGCGCTTGCTTAGCCTGATGAATCACCGCTAAATCTTCTACCACTCGGCCTAGACGATCTTTACGCACCTGGCGTTTACCCGGTTCGCCAGTTAACCAATCATCATAACTACGCTCTATGCCTTCCAAACCATGATCATCAATATTGGTAAAGCCAACAAGGTGAGCACTCACCTCCCCTGTCGGATAGAATCGACGAGACTCAGGCTTAAGATAAACCCCTTTGATTTTGAGTTTTTCAACATAATCGGCTACCGCCGCACTCACCTGACGCTGCAGATAAACAAACCGGCGCTTAGGATTATTCACCCGAGCCTGCAAACTCTCAAGGTCACTGTCTAGTACTTTGGCTAAGGCCGCCCACGCTTCTTTATTTTCAAAGCTATGTTGCTCAACCACGTGTTTAGGGTCGGCCCAAATCGCCCTAACGGGCACACTTACGGCTAACTCATGGCCCAAGCGATCAGTAATGATACCGCGCTCGGTGTAAGCGATTTTAGTGCGAATGGAGCGTAAATCGCCTTGTTCAATAAGCTTATCCGGCGCGATGACTTGAATAAAAGCCGCACGGCTAACCAAGGCAGTAAACACCAGACAAACCACCGCCATCACTAGCACAAAGCGCCAATGAATAAACAGTGTTTGTTTGCTTCCTTTACTGCTCATTAGTTTGTTATTACCACTTGTTCTTCAATTTTGGGTCGATGCATGCCTAAACGCTTCTTGGCGATGCTCTCTACTCGGCTATGTTCCGCCAAAGCATTTTGTTCAATTAACAGATGCCGCCACTCTACATTTAAATCATCGCGGCTCATCATTAAGCTTTCGCGCTGCTCCACAAACATGCGCGTATGATGGGTTGTCCACACCACGCAAAAAGCCGAAATCACGGCAAATAACATCAACAGCACATGTTGTTTATTACGCCATAGGTCTTTCGCTATTGCCCGCAATAGATTGGGCTGGCGGCTTAACTCTTCCATTACAAACGCTTGGCCACTCGCAATACTGAACTACGCGCACGCGGGTTGCGGCTGATCTCTTCTGCACTCGGTTTAATCGCTCGGCCAAGACTTTTTAAATAACGACCACTAGCGAGCTGAGCTTCGGTTAAGGGTAAGCCTCGCGGAAATTGCTGCCCTTGCTCCTGTTTGCGAATAAAGCGTTTCACCATGCGGTCTTCTAAAGAATGAAAACTAATCACCGCTAAACGTCCGTCGGTGGCCAGACAGTTCATCGCACCTAATAAAGCCTTGTCGATTTCATCCAGCTCGCTATTAATATAAATACGAATCGCCTGAAAACTGCGGGTTGCTGGGTGCTTATGCTTGTCTTTCACTGGGCAAGCTTGGTCAATAATTTTGGCTAACTGTAAGGTACTGGTAAGCGCTTGTTCCTGTCTTGCATTGACAATGCCGTGGGCAATTCGCTTGCCGAACTTTTCTTCACCAAAGGTTTTAATCACCCACGCAATATCTTCCTCGGCCGCCTCACTAAGCCACTGCGCCGCAGTTTGCCCCTGTGAAGTGTCCATCCGCATATCCAGAGGACCATCACGTAAAAAACTGAAACCGCGCTCGGCATCATCTAACTGCGGAGAAGACACGCCTAAATCTAACAACACTCCGTCAATTTTTTTCGCTAGGCCAAGCTCGGTGATGTATTGTTCTATGCCCGAGAATGGACCATGAACAATTTGAAAACGCGGGTCGTCGGCAAACTGCTTGGCGGCCTCGATGGCTCGAGGATCTCTATCGATAGCAATTAAGCGCCCCTGCGGGCCAAGCTCTTGTAATATCGCACGGCTATGTCCCCCTCTACCGAAGGTTCCGTCTACATAAATACCATCTTCTTTAATGGCCAAGCCGTCGATACACTCTTGCAACAGTACCGAGGTGTGTACAAATTCAGTACTCATACTAAAGTGAAAAACCTTTTAGGTTGTCAGTTAACATATCAACGTCCTCTTCTAGGGCTATATCGGCGGCAATTTGTCGCTGCCACTGTGCTTCTGACCACAGCTCAAACTTATTAAGTTGGCCAACCAGCATTATTTTTTTCTCCAAACTCGCATGTTGGCGTAATGGAGGTGGAATTAATAAACGTCCGTTCTTGTCCATTTCACAATCATCGGCATAACCCAATAGCAAACGCTGCAGACGACGCTCCGCTGGATTCATACTGGATAAGCGCTTCAATTTACGTTCTATTTCTTCCCACTCAGCTAAGGGGTAGAGCAATAAGCAGCGATGATTAATATCAATGGTGCACACCATATGTCCGTTGCACTCGTCCATCAGCCACTCGCGATAGCGGGTCGGCATAGTTAGCCGCCCTTTCGCATCGAGGTTGATTGAACTGGCACCGCGTAACATCAGTGTTAATTCCCCATTTATCCCTAAATATTCAGTTGCTAGTTAAGTAGATCCACTATGATCCACTTTATCCCACAATTCACTAAGTTTAAGGACGAGTCCAAGCCTTTGCAAGCGACCTTGAGCAAGAAAATGAACAAAAATCCAACAGCACTTATATAGAGGGGGCTAAAGACTTGATATTCCAAGCTACAAGCGGTGTTAAGCTAAAAAAATAATTCCCAAAAATTATTAATTTTGAGGCCCACTCAGCCTGAAAAAGAGAAAAATAGAGGAAGGTTTTTCCTGAATTACTGATGTAAAGAACAAAAAAGCCCTGTTGCAAAGCAGCAGGGCTTAAAAATTGAGGGAGTTGGCCGATAAGCCGGGTTTTGTCGTGAACAATCATTCGTCTAGGCCATTAATCGCTCAATGGCTCAAGCAGCCTACCCGCCCCCAACGCGGGTCGCGCCTTAAGGGGCCTATTTGGCCTTGCTCCGGGTGGAGTTTACCTCGCCGTAAACTGTTACCAGTTACGCGGTGCGCTCTTACCGCACCCTTTCAGCCTTACCTGTTCCCACAAGGGGTCATCGGCGGTCTTCTCTCTGCTGCACTTGTCGTAGGCTCGCGCCCCCAGGCGTTACCTGGCACCCTACCCTATGGAGCCCGGACTTTCCTCCCCTTCGCCCGTTTGCCACCCTCGAAAGAGCACACAACGACGAAGCAGCGATTGTCTGGCCAACTCCGGTGGCGGACTATAGCAAACTATGAGACGCAAGAGTAGCGCTTATTCGCCCTGTTTTAAGCCGTAATCATAAAGCGCATTTTTCTTCAGACCGTAAATCTTTGCGGTTAATGCGGCAGCCTTTTTTAAAGGTAATTCAACTTGTAACAACTTTAAGGTATCTAAGGCCTCCACAGGCAGCTGTTGCTGAGCTTTTTGATAACCCGCTACCATTAATACCATCTCCCCTTTTTGCTGATTAGGGTCGGCCTTAACCCAGTCGAGCAGCTGCTGTGCCGGCAATGACTGAATGGTTTCAAAGGTTTTGGTTAGCTCTCTAGCCAGCACCAGTTCTCGCTCTGCCCCAAGGCAAGTTACGATATCCACCAAACTGTCTAAGATACGATGAGGAGATTCATAGAAGACCACTGTACGCGGCTCTTGACGCAGTTCGTTTAAACGCTCTTGGCGGGCCTTGGTTTTAGCCGGTAGAAAACCTTCATAGAGAAATCTATCGGTGGCTAAACCCGCTACCGATAAGGCCGTAATAGCGGCACAGGCACCGGGGATAGGAACTACCGAATACCCTTTAGCGCGAAAGGCGCTAACTAGGTGATAGCCAGGATCATTAATCAACGGGGTTCCCGCATCCGATACCAAGGCGATATTTTTACCATCCAACAGCTGCTGTTCCAACCATGCAATTTTTTGCTGCTCATTATGATCGTGTACAGCCACGCAACGCGTGCCAATTTCATAATGGCTTAACAGTCGACCAGTATTGCGGGTATCTTCAGCTGCGATCAGATCAACGCTTTTTAATACCTCAAGCGCACGCAGAGTGATATCAGCCAAATTACCGATTGGAGTAGCGACAATATACAGGGAGCCAGTAGCTGACATAAACAGACCTCAAATGAAAACGGCCTCTACTTTAATCAAAAGCGTCATGTGCCTCAATCTTTCACCGCCTTGATTGTGGATTATTTAGCGTTTGGCTCTTAATATAGGCACTAACTAAACAATACTAGTGGTGTTAACCTTGAAACATAACCTGAACTCAGCGCTACGTTATCTCTGTTTGAGCTTGGTGCTTATTCTAGCCGCCTGTTCCAGCGGTCCAACTAAGCCTCCAATTGTGGCAATAGATTTACCTTCAATTGCCATCGCGCCGGAGCACAACGCTGAGTTTTTCCTTGATCAAGCCAGTATCGCGCCACCAGAACAACAGTTTGATTGGGAGCTTCTCGCCGCTAAAGCCTATTACCAACAAGGCATGACCCAAGCAGCAGAAGCGGTGCTTGATAACTTAAGCGCTCAAGCATCTAATTCACAACAAGCAGGCATTAGTTTGGTTCGCGCTTACGGTCTGCAATTAAACGGACACGTTAACGCGGCTTTACAGCTGCTCGATTTTGACCCTATTTGGAACCTGCCTAATGATTATTGGTTGAGTTATTACCAGACCCGCGCCGCTTTATATCAACAACAAAATAATCCCTTAGCCGCCGCTGGCGCTTTAATCGAACTAAATAATTACCTTGATGAAGCCCAGTTGGCCGACAATCATCAACAAATTTGGCAACAACTAAAACCACTCAGCTCTTTTACTCTGCGTAGCTTTCAACAGCCGGGAAACGCATTGCGAAACGGTTGGTTAGAAATCGTTGCAATTAGTAATGAACCTAAATCTTCGCCGGAAAAATTAATTGCCAAATTACAGCTTTGGAAACAAGACTACCCCAGGCACCCGGCTCTAGACTACGTGGGTGGGAATTTAGCTAAGGCGCTGAGCATTAGCCCCTATCAACCGAACAAAATTGCGGTATTGTTGCCATTAAGCGGAAAATATAAAAGTAATGGTTTAGCCATTAAAGATGGACTTATTTCTGCCTACTTAGATCAACAAAAAACAGCCGCCACAAGCGGCGAGTTACTGTTTTATGATACTGAAGCGCAAGGCATCGAGAGCCTATACCCTCAGTTTGAACAAGACGGTATCGACTTTATTGTAGGGCCACTGTTGAAGTCGGAGCTAAAAAAACTGCTCGATTTAGCCCCTAGCATTCCCTTACTGGCCCTTAATGACGTAGCAACAACAGCTCAAAATGAGCAATTCTTCTTCCCTTTGTCGCCTGAAGATGAAGCCAAACAAGCCGCGCAATTTATGGCCCAACGAGAAGAGCAAAGCCCGTTATTGCTGGTTCCTCAAAACAATTTGGGCAAACGCATGGCTGACGCATTTATTGAAGAATGGCAATTGAACTCAGAGGTTCCGGTGGATGTAGTGAACTATGCCAACCGCAACGACCTACAAGCAGCTATTCGCCAGCTACTGCATACCGATTTGAGCCAACAAAGGCTTAACCAATTTAAACAAATTATCGGCCACGATGTTGAATCAGAATTACGTTCAAGACGCGATGCAAACGCCTTATATTTGGTAGGTGATAATACCGAAACCAAGCTAATTAAGGCCTTCATTGACGTCACCATTAGCCCTTTTGCTAACACCCCAAGACTTTATGCCAGCTCACGCAGCTACGATAAAAATGACGAAACCAGCGAAAATGAATTGGAAGGGCTCTACGTTAGTGAAATGCCGTGGATATTAGATCAGCAATCGGTTAATGCGATACGCCATCAGCAACTTTGGCCTAGTTCTTCAGATACTCAGAAACGCCTGTATGGTCTAGGTTATGATGCTTTCCTGCTGATCCCTCAACTGGCACAAATGCGTGGCTACAGTGACTACCAGCTAAGTGGCTTAACTGGCAGACTAAGCGTTGACCAACAAGGTGTAATCAGCAGAAAATTAACTTGGACACAATTTCATAATGGCCAATTGCTTCCCTTGGAAATTCAAGCTGAAACTGTTCAACAAAGCGATGCTGAATAAAGGTCAAGCCGCCGAACAACAGGCGGCTGATTATTTAAAAGACCAAGGCTTAAGGTTCATTGAAAAGAATTATCACTGTCGTCGCGGTGAGATAGACTTGATTTTCAAACAAGACAATATTTGGGTATTTGTCGAAGTAAAATATCGTACTAATCAACGCTACGGCGGAGCGCTAGCTGCTGTGGATCAACACAAAATACGCCGTATTTTGCTGAGCGCCCAACATTACTTACAAAAACACAATATTAACCAATATGATACAGCCATACGTTTTGATGTGATTGCCATTCAAGAGCAAGCGCCTTACATAGAATGGTTTCAAAACGCCTTTGGGGAATGAGATGCAAGAACGAATTAAAGAGATATTTAGAGAAAGCATACAAACTAAAATTGCCGCTGCAGAGGCCCTCCAGAGGCTATAGAAAAGGCCACGCTAATCATTGCTCAGGCGCTACTCAACGGTAACAAATTGCTAATTAGCGGAAATAATTCTGCGGCAGCCTTAGCTCAGCAATTTTCGGCAAACTTGGTCAACCGTTTCGATACCGAGCGCCCTAGCCTTCCGGCTTTAGCGCTGAGCACCGATAGTTCGGTGCTCTCTGCGATTGCCAATGACTACAGCTTTGATGAAGTATTCGCTAAACAGATTAGAGCGTTAGGCCAGCAAGGCGATATTTTAGTGGCGATTTCTGATTCTGGAAATTGCCGCAATGTGATTAAAGCCATGGAAGCCGCGGTAAACCGAGATATGAGCATCATTGCCCTCACTGGTAAAGACGGCGGCGAAATGGCCGGCTTATTAAGTGAGCAAGATGTAGAAATTCGAGTACCCGGAGAGCACAGCGTTCGAATCAACGAAGTGCATCTACTGGCTCTAAATGGTTTATGTGACCTCATTGACCGTACTTTATTCCCCCAACAAGAGGATTAATCAGGATGTTACGTATTATCTCCATCATCATTTTAGCTGGGCTACTGCAAGCTTGTGCCGGCGCTATTGTGGTTGGTGCTGGGGTAGCAGCAGGAGCCGCTACCGACCGCCGTTCTGTTGGCACCCAAATAGATGACCAAACCATCGAATTACAGGTGCTAAATGCCTTGGGTAAATCCGAGGAAATCTGGCGCAGTAGTAAGCTATCGGTGGTTGTTCTAAACGGACGGGTATTGGTTTTAGGGCAAACGCCAAACGAGCAATCGCTCAACCAAATTACCCAAATCGCTCGAAACGTAAAAGGCGTAGAGCAAGTTCTGAACGAAGTTAGACTAAAGCAACCGGTACCTTTAAGTGTGCGCAGCAGTGACTCTTGGATCACCACCAAGATTAAGTTCAAAATTTACGAAGACAGCGAATTGCCACCAGGGAAAATCAAAGTTATCACTGAGGATAGCGAAGTATTCTTAATTGGAGTGGTTACCGCCGCCGAAGAACGCAAAGCCGTTGACATCGCCAGACATGAAAATGGTGTTAGCAAGGTGATTAAAGTATTTGAGCTGGTTGAGGCAGGCTAATAAGTCACCTTAATACTCGACTTAAGAGCATAAAAAAGCGCCCTCAGGCGCTTTTTTTACTTAACAATGGTTAGGGTTGGCTTCTTCGCCTTCTCAGTGCTGGCAGGCTCTGTGCCATCACCATCACTATCCTGTTGCTCTAACGCTTCACTTTCCGCTAACTCGTATGCAGGCTCCGGTTCGAAGGCCGTTCCTGCGCCGTTTTCTCTAGCATAAATGGCTAATACAGCGGACATCGGAACGTAAACCTGAAAAGGCTTACCGCCAAATCGAGCACTAAAACTAATATGCTCAAGGTCCATATTAAAAGCAGCGATAGCCGTCGGCGAAATGTTTAAAACAATTTGCCCATCATTAACAAACTGGCTAGGCACCGATACATTTGCTCGAGTGGCATCCACCACCAAGTGAGGAGTCAGTTCGTTATCTAACAACCAATCAAAGAAAGCCCTTACTAGGTAAGGTCGATTAGGCGTCATTTGCTTATCAGCCATTAACCTAAAAACCCGTCACGAATTTCGCGTTCGGCATCGGTTAATGACGCTTGGAAAGACTCGCGGTCAAACACGCGGATCATGTAAGACTTAATTTCTTTCGCACCAGTGCCCTGCAAATCAATGCCTAGAGCAGGTAAACGCCACAATAAAGGCGCTAAGTAACAATCTACAAGACTAAACTCTTCGCTCATAAAGTAAGGCATTTCGGCAAATACTGGGGCAATGCCTAACAAGCTTTCTGTTAATTGCTTACGCGCGGCATCGGCATTGTCGCCTTTCTCGATTTGAGCCACTAAGGAGTACCAGTCATTCTTGATGCGATGCATCATCAAACGGCTAGAGCCACGGGATACCGGATAAACAGGCATTAATGGCGGATGAGGAAAGCGCTCGTCCAAGTACTCCATAATGATCTGAGATTGATATAATACCAATTCACGATCTACCAGAGTTGGCACAGAGCTGTACGGATTCAAATCAATTAAGTCTTCCGGCAGATTATCTGGGTCCACTTGATTAATTTCTACGCTGACGCCCTTCTCGGCTAAAACGATACGCACCTGATGACTGTATAAGTCATTAGCTCCAGAGTACAGCGTCATGACCGAACGTTTGTTGGCAGCTACAGCCATTGAATCCTCCAAAAACCATCTAAATAAAATACACAAAACGGCAACAGCATAACTGCTATTGCCGATAAACCAATACTAATTCACGACTTAGTGTACGTCGCGCCAGTATTCTCTCTTCAATAAGTAACTAATAATGAAGAAGATAAACAAGAAACCCAATACCCAGTAACCTAGACGCTTGCGCTCTAGCTGAACCGGTTCTGCGGAATAAACCAAGAAATTAACAAGGTCTAATACTGCATTATCAAATTCATCGTCACTCATCTCACCGCTGCCATCTGATTCGATACCGCGATAAACATGATGCTCTTCACCATCAATCATTTCTGTTTCATAAACCGCATTAGGTACGCCCTGCAATTCTTGCAATACATGCGGCATACCCACACTTGGGAACACTTTATTGTTCACACCAAATGGGCGAGTTTCATCAACATAAAATGAACGCAGATAAGTATAGATCCAATCGGCGCCTCGAACTCGTGCCACCAAGGTTAAATCTGGTGCTGGCGCACCAAACCATTTAGCAGCATCTTTTTCTTGAATGGCATTTTCCATCAATTCACCAGACTTTACACCGGTAAAAATCAAGTTTTCTTCCATTAACTTGACTGGAATAGCTAAATCTTCAGCAACACGATTATAACGCTGATACTGGGTGCTGTGACAGCCAAAACAGTAATTCATAAATAACTTAGCACCATTTTGCAATGAGGCCTTGTCAGTCAAATCATAATTGGCTTTATCTAAATGTACATTGCCGCCTGCAGCGAATGCAAAACTGGGGACAAGTAAGGCCAAAGCTAAAAAAACACTTTTCATCATTTGGTCACCCTTTCTGGTACTGGCTTCGTTTTTTCGTTTTTACTGTAAATCCAAAGTAATACGAAGTAGGCAAAGTAACCAAATGAGGTAACTTGGGCCAAGATGGTCAAAGCAGGTGTAGAAGGCAAGGCGCCTAGAATACCCAAAATGATGAAGCAGATGACAAACTGAGCAATATTCAATTTATGAATCGTGCTGCGGTAGCGAATTGACTTCACTTTACAACGGTCTAACCAAGGCAGAACAAACAACACTGCAATGGATAAACCCATCATCACTACCCTAACAGCTTGTCGGGAACAGCCCGCAAAATGGCGTAGAAAGGAGTGAAATACCAAACTGGAGCGATATGCTCAGGCGTCTTTAAGGGGTTTGCCGCCTCGAAGTTTGGCGCTTCTAAGAAATAACCGCCACCATCGGGGAAGAAAAACATTACCCAGCAGAAGAAGAACAAGAAGCCAACAATCGCCGCTAAATCTTTTACCGTGAAATAAGGGTGGAAAGGAATACCATCTTTAGGCCAACCATTTTCATCTTTATTGGCTTTAATTTCGATACCGTCGGGGTTGTTTGAGCCCACCTCATGCAAGGCAACGATATGTAAAAATACCAATAACACCAAAACTAGAGGTAAAGCTATCACGTGCAAGGCGAAGAAACGGTTTAAGGTAGCGCCAGAAATAACGTAATCACCGCGGATCCATAAGGTTAAATCATCACCTATCACCGGAATCGCACCAAACAGCGAGATAATTACCTGAGCGCCCCAATAGGACATTTGCCCCCAAGGTAACAAATAGCCCATGAAGGCTTCAGCCATAAGTACCAAGAAAATTAACATGCCAAATAGCCAAATTAACTCACGAGGTTTCTGGTAAGAGCCGTAGATAAGGCCACGATACATGTGCAAATAAATTACCACAAAAAAGGCAGAAGCCCCGGTGGAGTGCATGTAACGTAATAACCAGCCATATTCAACATCACGCATGATGTATTCAATAGACGCAAATGCACCATCCCCTGAAGGATTGTAATTCATTGTTAGCCAAATACCGGTCAGAATTTGGTTGACCAATACCACCATGGCGATAAAACCGAAGATATACCAAAAGTTAAAATTCTTCGGTGTAGGATATTGCCCGACGTGCTTATTGTAGGTTTTGGTTAAGGGGATCCGTTCATCGATCCAACCAATCAATGCTTTCATTATTAAGCCTCTCCCTCATCCAAGCCCACTAAGATCGTGGTATCGTCAACAAAATGGTATGGAGGAACTACCAAGTTAAGTGGTGCTGGAACGCCTTGAAAAACTCGTCCGGCCATATCGAACTTAGAACCATGACAAGGACAGAAAAATCCGTATTCAACACCCTGAACCTGCTCAGAAAAACTACCTGGCAAGTAGGTAGGCGAACAACCCAAGTGAGTACAAATACCCACCGCAACAAATAGCTCAGGCTTAATCGAGCGATATTGATTGGTAGAGTAATCAGGTTGTTGAGGCTCCTCTGAGTTTGGATCTCGTAATTTGTCACCAATGGCGTCTAAATTATCAAGAACCGACTGAGGGCGGCTTACTACCCAAACAGGTTTACCACGCCACTCAACGCGTAGTAGTTGTCCGGGTTCAATTTTGCTGATATCCACTTCCACGGGTGCCCCGGCGGCTTTAGCCTTGGCACTCGGATTCCATGAACTGATAAAAGGTACTGCTGCGAACGCTGCTCCTACACCACCGACAACAGCCGTTGTCCAGGTGAGAAAGCGGCGTCGGCCAGCATCGACAGGAGCGTTGCTCATCCAATGTCTCTCCGGTAAGGATCCGCGCAATTATTGTAATTTTCCTTGCGGCATGCTGCACAAGGTAGCGTTTTTCTGCTACTGGTAGCGTTTACTTGCTACTACATTATTGCAGGTAAATGCGAACAAAATAGTAATAAAAAACACACAAATTGACAAGGGTAATCAAGGTTTTTAACCTTTTAGAAAAACAAAAGCTCGGCATAGCCGAGCTTTTGTAACACGATAGCGTGTAGCAATTAACGTTTAGAGAATTGCGGACGACGACGTGCTTTACGTAAACCAACTTTCTTACGTTCAACTTTACGAGCATCACGAGTAACAAAGCCAGCTTTGCGTAGTTCAGGGCGTAGACTTTCGTCATATTCCATCAACGCACGAGTGATACCGTGACGGATAGCACCAGCTTGACCAGTAGTACCACCACCTTTAACAGTGATGTGTAGGTCTACTTTTTCTAACAATTCAGTTAGCTCAAGAGGTTGACGAACTACCATACGAGCAGTTTCACGACCAAAGTAAACTTCCAAAGAGCGGTTGTTTACAGCGATGTTACCACTACCAGCTTTTAGAAATACGCGAGCAGTAGAGCTTTTGCGACGGCCTGTGCCGTAGTATTGATTCTCAGCCATTATTCAAATTCCGTAACTTAAATGTCTAATACTTGTGGTTGCTGAGCCGCATGAGTGTGCTCAGGTCCAGCGAATACTTTCAGTTTACGGAACATTGCACGGCCTAGAGGACCTTTTGGCAACATACCTTTCACTGCAGACTGGATAACGCGCTCAGGAGCTTTATCGATTAACTTTTCAAAGCTAATTGATTTTAGGCCACCTGGGTAACCAGTGTGCGAATGGTAAATTTTATCTTTCGCTTTGTTGCCTGTTACGGCTACTTTCTCAGCGTTAATTACGATGATGTAATCACCAGTATCAACGTGAGGAGTATATTCAGCTTTGTGCTTACCGCGTAGGCGAGAAGCAATTTCAGTTGCGATACGACCCAGTGTTTTACCGTCTGCGTCAACAACGTACCAGTCGCGTTTTACGCTTTCTGGTTTGGCTACAAAAGTTTTCATTTGTATATATAACCCAAAATAACTGTTACACACGTGTTTGTGAAAATCACAAACGTGAAAATAGCCACTCATGGTATCCCTTCGAATACGGAGTAAGCTTGAATGTTAGTATCACCAAATCGGTGACATGTAACGTGGGGTGGCAAGATTATAGGGCAAGTACAAAAAAAAACCACCCTTAATCTAAATTATTTATGGGAGATGGGCTTTTTCTAAGTACTCATGTGACTGCATCTCTTGTAAACGCGAGCGGCAGCGCTCAAATTCAAAGCTTAAACGCCCCCCTATATATAATTTTTCAAGCGGGACTTCGGCGGCAATAATCAAAGTAACATGGCGCTCATAAAATTCATCCACCAAGGCAATGAAGCGTCGTGCAGCATCGTCGTTATGGCTCCCCATCTGCACCAGTCCCGATAACAACACCGTATGGTATAACTTAGCTAGTTCAATATAATCTAACTGACTGCGCGCTCCTTCACACAACTCAGAAAACTCAATATGTAATACACTATCGGCCTCCTCGACAAAATTGATCATGCGTTGATTAATTTCAATTTGCCCATGCTGTTGCCGTGGCTCACTGGACAATTGCAAAAAATACTGCGCAAGATTTTGCTGGGCTTTTTGGTCTAAGGGATAATGATAAATTTCAGCGGCATTTAGGGTGCGCATCCGATAATCATTGCCACCATCGACGTTGATGATTTGGCAATGCTGTTGAATCAACTTGATAGTGGGCAAAAAGCGTTGCCGTTGTAAACCATTGCGATAAAGCTCTTCCGGCGGAATATTAGAAGTCGCTACCAAGGTTACCCCTCGAGCAAATAGCGCTTCAAACAGGGTCCCTAAGATCATCGCATCGGTAATATCCGAGACAAAAAACTCATCAAAACAAATCACTTCAGCTTCGGCAAATAAGTTATCGGCAACCCGCTCAAGAGGGTTGCGTTGTTTATCTAAACTTTTTAGCTCAGCGTGAACTCGTTGCATGAAACGGTGAAAATGCACCCGCATTTTACGCTCATCGGGCAGGCAACTAAAAAAGGTATCCATTAAATAGGTTTTACCTCTGCCTACCCCACCCCACATGTATAAGCCTTGCACAGGCGTGACTTGAGTTTGCTCAGCACCACCAAAACGTGCCTTAAATTTGCCAAGCAAGCTTGGCTTACTGAACTTAAGCTTTGGCTTTTCAATTAGTTGCTCGTAAACCCTTTGTAATTGGCTTACCGCATAGGCTTGCGCGGGGTCTTGAACGAAGTTATTGGTTTGAAGATCTTGTTGATATTGCAGCTGGGGAGTCATTCCTTGCCTAATCCTAAAGCTCGCTTAAACTTAGTCGAAAATTGATAGTACCATGTGAAAGCATTCTCAAGTATATTGAAAGTTCATCAAGACCAACAAAGGATTAATATGAGCGCAATTAGCAGTATGATTTTTCTTCTTATTGGTGTCGCTATTGGCTTCTTCCTTAGTCGTATGACTGCAAAACCTGCAATCAACGATGCCAGCATGAAGCAAGAACTAGAACAAAATAAAGCAGAGCTAGAAAGTTATAAAGAGCAAGTACAGGCGCATTTTGCTAAAAGTGCTCAGTTACTTGAAGACATGGCTAAGCAATATCAAGGCATCTATGAACACATGGCCAGTCAGTCTAAATCGCTGATTAGCGATGAAGTTGCCCAGCCTCAATTGTTTGCCGATTACCAGCAAAAACTAGAGCAAGAAGAGCAAGCTGACTCTTCAGACGCCCAACCTAAAGATTATTCCAACGAACCGTCGGGTTTGTTTACTGAAGCTCAACGTAAAGCGAGCTAAATCCACTGAACTTTTTAAACTAAGCAGGGTCTTTAAGATCCTGCTTTTCTATCAGCGTTGTTTATTAAGGATATTGGAATGAGTATTTCCACAAACAAATTTATCATGCTGTTGCTATCAATCACCTTAGGCCTCAGCACTTTTCAAGCACAGGCGGTACTGCCTGTAGCCGTAGGTGGAAATCAACTACCTAGTCTCGCGCCAATCCTCGAACAAGCCACTCCTGCGGTGGTCAATATTTCTGTTGCAGGAACCAAGGTTTCTCAACAGCAACTTCCCGAGTTATTTAAATATTTCTTTGGCCAAGAAGGTCAGCCCAACAAAGATACTCAAGAGCGCCCATTTCAAGGTCTCGGCTCGGGAGTCGTGGTTGATGCAGAGAAAGGGTATGTGATTACCAATTTCCATGTGATTAACGACGCAGATGAAATTGTAGTAACCCTAAAAGATGGCAGAACCTATGATGCCGAGGTACTTGGCAGCGATCGTCAGACAGATATTGCCTTGCTAAAAATTGAGGCCGATAAGCTGGTCGACATTACGCTCGCCGATTCCGATGAATTACGCGTAGGTGATTTTACCATTGCCATTGGCAATCCCTTCGGCTTAGGCCAAACCGTCACTTCCGGCATTGTCAGCGCCCTCGGCCGCAGTGGTTTAAATATTGAAAATTTAGAAAACTTCATTCAAACCGACGCCGCCATCAACAGTGGTAACTCTGGTGGTGCGTTAATTAATCTAAATGGTGAACTAATCGGTATCAATACCGCGATTATCGCCCCCACAGGTGGCAATATCGGTATTGGCTTTGCCATTCCTAGCAACATGGTAAGAAACCTAGCTGAGCAAATTATTGAATACGGTGAAGTACGCCGTGGCATTTTGGGTGTGACCGGCGGCGAGTTAAATAGCGAACTAGCCAAAGCCTTTGGCGCAGACTCACAACACGGCGCCTTCGTTAATCAAGTGATGCCTGACTCAGCAGCGGATAAAGCGGGAATTAAACCCGGTGACATCATCATTGCGGTGAACGGTAAACCAGTGAAGAGTTTTGCCGAACTAAGGGCCAAAATCGGCACTATGGGCGCGGGTAAAACCATCAATATTGGAGCCATCCGTGATGGTAAATCCATTACCTTTAAAGTCACCCTACAACAAGCCGATGCGCAAATGGTGAATGCCAAAGTGATGCATCCCGCCTTAGAAGGTGCCAGTTTAAGCTCTACCGAGAAAGACGCGGAAATATCAGGAGTGAGAGTGAATAAGGTTCAACGCAACTCACCGGCCTTTGCTAACGGCCTAGAGGAAGGTGACATTATCATCGGCATCAACAAAACTCGCATTAACAACATCGCCGACTTGCGAGAAATTTTAGAGAATAACCCACGAGTACTGGCACTAAATATTCAGCGTGGTGAACAAAACCTCTACCGCATCATTCAATAGATTAAGATGATTAACAATAAAGGCGACCAATTAGTCGCCTTTTCTTTTGTCCTTAGAAGCAGCGTGCTATCCTGAAGCTCTAGCTGGAGAGGAAAAATTGTTAGCTATAATCAAGTATTTACTCAAGCCTGCCATCTTTGGTTTGGCGATGGCAATTGGTATTCTATTTGCGTTTCCCGAATTTCGGGAGAATAGTAAGCAGCTCTTAGACGACTATACCAATACGCCCTTAGTCAGTTATTCTCAAGCCGCACGCCGCGCCGCACCTGCCGTGGTAAACATTTATACGCGAAGCTTTTTACAGTCCTACGTCAATGTTGATACTCAGATAGAGTCACAGGGCTTAGGTTCTGGGGTAATAATGTCAAAGCAAGGGTTTGTATTAACTAACCTGCATGTTATTGCCAATTCCGACCAAATCGTGATCGCCCTGCAAGATGGCAGGATCTTCAACGCCGAGTTAGTGGGCGGTGATATCATCACCGATTTGGCAGTACTGAAAATTGATGGCTCTCCTGACTTGCCCATTATTCCGCAAAATGACCAGCTGAGTACTCAAGTAGGTGATGTAGTGCTCGCCATCGGCAACCCCTACAATGTAGGCCAAACCATTACTCAAGGCATTATCAGCGCAGCGGGTCGCAATGGCATGAGCTCTACTGGCCGCCAAGACTTCCTGCAAACCGATGCTGCCATTAACCGGGGGAATTCCGGAGGGGCTTTAATCAATACCCGCGGCGAACTGGTGGGCATCAATACCTCGGCTTACCATTTAAATGATATTACCGATACCTACGGTATTAGCTTTGCTATTCCCTATGTATTAGCCAAGAAGATCATGTTGGGCTTAATTAAAGATGGCACCATCATTCGTGGTTATTTAGGCTTAGATGGGCAAAAAATTACTCCGCTACTGGCAGCGCGTTTAAAACTAAACGAAACCCAAGGGGTGATAGTAAGTGGCTTAGACCCCGAAGGCCCTGCCGAAAAGGCGGGTATTAAAACCAACGATATTCTAGTCAATATCGCAGGCACCGATATAAGCTCAATCAAACAAGCAATGGATATTGTTGCCGAAACCCGCCCCGGTAGCGAAATTCTAGTTCGTTTATACAGAAACGGGGAACTGCTTGAGCTCCCCGTTACTATTACTGAATTGAAACTACCTCGCCGAATTACGAACGATCGTTAAAGCGAGTAATTTTTGCCCCTAGTTGAGCAAATTTAGTTTCGATATTCTGATAACCACGGTCGATATGGTAGATCCGGTCGACCACGGTTTCGCCCTCTGCCACTAACGCAGCTAGTACCAAACTCGCCGAAGCACGCAAGTCAGTTGCCATAACCTGTGCTCCACTTAGATGCTCAGCATGCTTACAAATGGCGGTATTTCCCTCGAGTTCGATTTCTGCGCCCATCCGAATAAGTTCAGGTACGTGCATAAAGCGATTCTCAAAAATCGTCTCGGTAACATGGCCAGTGCCGCAGGCTACGATGTTTAACACCGTAAACTGGGCTTGCATGTCGGTAGGAAAGGCTGGGTGAGGCGCGGTCTTCACGTTCACCGCTTTAAGCTCACAGCCCTGCATATCTAGCTCTATCCAATCTTCACCCGTAGTAATATTGGCACCAGCTTCTTCAAGCTTGGCCAATACCGACTCCATCAATTTGGCATCGGTGTGAGTGCAGCGTACACGACCGCCGGTAACCGCCGCGCCCACTAAGTAAGTGCCGGTTTCAATTCGGTCTGGAAGCACGCTGTATTCTCCGCTATGCAGGCGCTCTACACCTTTAATTACAATGGTATCACTGCCAGCGCCTTGAATGTCAGCCCCTAAGCAGTTGAGGAAGTTAGCTAAATCAACCACTTCAGGCTCACGAGCGGCGTTTTCAATAATGGTTTCGCCTTCGGCAAGCGCCGCCGCCATCATCAAGTTTTCGGTGCCGGTGACACTGACCATGTCCATGAAGATCCGCGCGCCTTTCAAACGGCCATCCACACGTGCTTTTACATAACCATCTTCCACACTCATCTTGGCTTGCATTAATTCCAAACCATGAATGTGTAGATTTACAGGACGGGCGCCAATCGCACACCCACCTGGCAAAGATACGTCAGCCTCGCCATAACGCGCCACCAAAGGCCCTAAAGCCATGATAGAAGCACGCATGGTTTTAACCAGCTCATAAGGTGCTACGAAGTCGTTTGCCTTACCCGCTTTAATGATCACCGTTTCGCCTTGCACTTCAAGCTCACGCCCGAGGTGCTCCAGCATCTTACAGGTAGTACCAATATCTTTTAATTGAGGGACATTATGTAAAGTAACTTGCTCTTCACATAACAAGGTGGCAAACAGGATCGGCAAAGCCGCATTTTTGGCGCCAGAAATGACAACTTCGCCTTCAAGGCGACAGCCACCTTTAATTCTAAACTTATCCACTAAAACTCCTAAGGATTATAATTGGCCAAACTTTTGTTGCTTTTGCCATTCATCAGGAGTGAACGCCTTAATTCCCAAGGCGTGGATTTCGTTACTCGCAATGTATTCTTTCAGTGGTGCATAAACCGCTTGTTGTTTTTTAACGCGCGATAAATCCGTAAACATTGCACCAACAGCAACAACTTGAAAATGATTACCTTCCCCTGTTACTTGCACATGATCTAATTCAAGCGCCTGCGATAAAATTTGTTCAATTTGTTCTGGTTGCATTACTCTGCTCCGCAAAAATGCTTTAATCGTGATATTGCAACAGCGTTTCTAACTCGTAGAGTTTAAACAGCTGCTTCGCTTGTTCTGGGCAATGCTTAACGAGCAAGCGATTGCTGGGTTCCGGTTTTAAGGCGGTGATAATAGCGGCTATTCCAGCAGAGTCAATGCGCTTAAGTTGAGAGAGCTCAAGTTGTTTGAGTTTACAAGTACTTAATGCTGGCCAGTGACGAACCACTTGTTCACTGGCCCACTCACCGCTCAAATACAAGCAATCTTGGGTAATATTTAGTTCATTATTCATGCTTTACTCTTGCGTAGCGAGGTTCTTGTCACGCAGTATTTGGATTACCCCATCGATACCATTAGCGCGAATAAGGCTATCCATCTCTGACTGCTTGGTTGACAACAAGCTCACCCCTTCGGCGATCAAGTCATAGGCTAACCAATGTTCGGCACTATTGGCGTCTTTATTCTTTAACTTGCGAAACTTAAATTCCAAATTAATCGGCGGACGTTCACCGTCGATAAACTGGGCGCGAACACCTAACTTAGTTTGCTCACCCACCGCTCTTTCCGGCTCAATCACTACCTGCTGTTGTTTATACTGACCAAGTGCTTGGGTATAGGTACTCACCAAGTATTCTTGAAAAGCTTCGGCAAAGTCCTCGCGTTGTTGCTTGGAGGTTTTTTTAATATGTTTACCCAGCACCACAAAGGCCGCATAACGATAATCAATATGTGGCATGAGTTGCTGGCGCACGATCGCTTCCAACTGCTGTTGAGCATCGTCGGCTTCTCGGTCAATTTTGGCCAAGCGGCTAAAAGTTTGCTCAGCCACATAACTCATCAAACGATAGGGATTGCCATCCACCTCTTCAGCCTGAGCAGAAAAACCCAATAACAGAGTCAGTGACAATATCAAACTACGTACCCACATAATTATTTCTCCGTCATTGAAAACAAGAATTGGCCAATCAGCTCTTCTAAAACTAAAGCTGATTTGGTGTCTTCGATAATGTCGCCATCGTTTAGGTTTTCAATATCATCTAATACAAAACCGGGGCTTAAACCGATGTATTGCTCACCCAGCAAACCAGCAGTAAGAATAGATAGAGAACTGGTTTCAGGATAATAACCATATTGGCGATACATGCTTAAAGTCACCTTTGGCATGTAGTCGTCCATATCTAAGTTAATCGCTTCGACTCGGCCAACAACTACACCGCCCACTTTCACTGGCGAGCGCACCTTTAGGCCACCAATGTTATCAAACTTGGCATACAGGGTGTAAGTATCGGTATTGCTCCCCAATTGGCTATCAGCTATTTTCAGCGCCAATACCAGTAAGGCCGCTAATCCTAGCAAAACAAAGGCACCAACCGACAACTCTAGTTTATTTACTTTCATGTTAATCCCTATTACTAACTGCCAAACATCAGCGCAGTTAAAACAAAATCCAATGCCAATACTAATAACGAAGCATGAACCACACTACGCGTGGTAGCCTGGCTGATACCTTGCGCACTAGGTAGTGCATCATAACCGTTAAACAAGGCAACCCAAACCACAGCAATGGCAAACACCGCGCTTTTAATTAAGCCGTTACCAATATCTTGGCCAAATTCAATTGAGGCAGCAGTAATTGACCAAAAGCTGCCATCGTCAACGCCCAACCATTGCACGCCAACTAAATAGCCACCCCAAATGCCCACTAGGTTGAACATTAAAGACAACAGAGGCATAGCGATAAAACCGGCCCAAAAACGAGGAGCAATCACCCGTTTTAGCGGGTCTACAGCCATCATCTCCATACTCGAAAGCTGTTCAGTGGTTTTCATTAAACCTATCTCAGCAGTGAGTGCCGAACCGGCTCGTCCAGCAAATAACAAGGCCGTCACAACCGGACCTAATTCGCGTAATAAAGATAAGGCCACCATTGGCCCAAGGCTAGTCTCGGCGCCAAAGTCCACCAAAATGTTATAGCCTTGTAAGGCCAACACCATACCAATAAACAAGCCGGAGACTAGAATAATTGGTAGCGATTGCACCCCTACCACATAAATTTGTTTAACGCTGTCTTTGATTAGTTGAGCTCTGGGCATCGCGACTAAAGCATGCCAAAGCATCAAGCTGGCTCGCCCTAAAGCACTAATTTTAAACAAGGTTTGGCGACCTAATGTCGCTATAGCTGCTAACATAAACTGGCCTTCAAAGCTTGTGCGTAATCTTCCGCGGGGTAATGAAACGCCACCGGACCATCGGCTTGTCCTTGTAAAAACTGAGTTAAACGCGGGTTAGGGTTAGCTGCAATTTCTGCCACGCTACCTTCCGCTAACACTGAGTGGCCATCAATCACAAACACGTAGTCGGCGATGCTGAGCACCTCATTCACATCATGCGAAACAATCACCGAAGTGAGTTGCAGGCTTTGACTTAAGCTTTGAATCAATTTGATCAAGACTCCCATGGATATGGGATCTTGGCCAACAAAAGGCTCGTCGTAGAGAATAATCTCTGGCTCTAAAGCTATCGCCCTAGCGAGCGCAACCCGGCGGGCCATACCACCAGATAAATCACTGGGCATTAACTGGGCCGCTCCGCGCAAGCCCACAGTTTGCAGCTTCATCAATACCAAGTTGTGTAATACCGCTTCAGGTAGCTTGGTATGCTCGCGCAAAGGAAAAGCGACATTCTCAAAAACAGTTAAGTCGCTAAATAGCGCTCCACTTTGAAACAGCATGCCAATCCGCTTACGTAGTTGAAACAAGTCTCCACGGCTCAGTTGATGAACATTTTGCCCTTCAATCAACACTTCTCCAGCACTCGGCTGAAGTTGTCCGCCAATTAACTTAAGTAGGGTGGTTTTACCAATACCGCTGGGGCCCATGATGGCAGTAATTTTACCCCGTTGAATACTTAAGTTTAAGTTTTCAAAGATAACTTTATCGCCGCGCTGGAACGCCAATTGTTTTACTTCAATCAAATTATTTGCCACTCCATGAGCAATCTTCATTGGCCAAGCAAAACATATTATTGAGATAATTGGTGACACTCAAGGCTAAACTCTTCCCTTTTGTTGGGAAAATGCCGACAATGCACCGTTTTTCAGCAATGTTATTTAAAATTTAAAGTAAAGGACGCTCATGTTAGTTGAATGTTTGTTATTGGTATTAGGCTTAGCGCTATTGGTTTGGAGTGCCGATCGCTTTGTTTTTGGCGCAGCCGCCATTGCCAATAATTTTGGGCTGCCACCGATGATTATCGGTCTCACCATTGTCGCCCTCGGCTCTTCCGCACCAGAAATCATGGTTTCGGCCACCGCCAGCTTAGAAGGCAAAATGAATACCGCGGTGGGCAATGTTATCGGCTCGAATATCACCAACATTACTTTAGTACTGGGCTTAACCGCATTACTTAAACCTTTAATGGTTTCTTCTACCACCTTATTTCGCGAGTTACCGATGGTAGTAGGTGCCACAGCCTTCGCCGGTTGGATATTACACGACCAACAACTGGGTTATACCGAAGGGCTTCTGTTATTAGCCTTATTCTTTGGCTTAATGGCTTATCTTATTTTTAACTCCATAAAACATCGCTCAGACAGCAATAAAGACCCTATGATTGATGAGGCCGAAGCGGAAATTCCTCATGACGTTACCACCCCTAAAGCGCTATTTTGGCTATTGGTCGGTATGATACTGCTTCCGCTCAGCGCAGACATTTTGGTAGGCTCAGCTTCTGAGATTGCCCGCTACTTTGGAATGAGTGACCTTGTTATCGGTTTAACCATCATTGCCATCGGTACTAGCTTGCCTGAATTGGCCGCCTGCATCGCCGGGGTAGTCAAAAAAGAAGACGATTTGGTACTAGGTAACATCATCGGTTCCAACTTGTTCAACATCCTTGCTGTATTAGCAGTGCCGGCTTTATTAGCACCGGGTGAAATTGATGCCTTTGCTGCCGGGCGCGACTTTTATGTCATGATGGGTGTAACAGTAGCCTTATTTATCATGGCCATGGGTTTTGGCAAAACACGTAAAATAAGTCGTTGGGAAGGCGGGCTGTTATTCAGCGCCTTCATCGGCTATCAAATACTATTAATGGTATCGTAACGATACTCTTTGAGAGAAATTAACCACTAAGGGGAAGTGTGTGTCACACGATCACATCAGTGTAGCCAAACAAGTCCTTGAAATAGAAAGACTGGCAATAGACAACCTAGATCAATACATTGATCAGCAATTTGCTGATGCTTGCGAAATGATCTTAGCCTGTAAGGGCAAGGTGATTCTTACTGGCATGGGTAAATCAGGTCACATCGCCAATAAAATCGCAGCGACTCTGGCCTCTACCGGCACGCCCGCCTTTTTTGTTCATCCAGGTGAAGCTTGCCACGGTGATTTAGGCATGATTGCCGCAGAAGATATTGTGTTAGCTCTGTCTAACTCTGGCGAATCAGAAGAAATCTTATCGCTATATCCGGTATTTAACCGCATTGGCGTACGTTCTATCGCCATGACCAGCAACCCCAAATCGTCAATGGCGCGATTAGCCAACTATCACCTGTGTATAGCCGTTCCTCGTGAAGCTTGTCCGCTAGGCTTAGCGCCAACCGCCAGTTCCACCGCGACACTGGTGATGGGTGACGCCTTAGCGGTCGCCTTATTGGAAGCCCGTGGCTTTACCGCCGATGACTTTGCCCTGTCTCATCCCGGAGGCACGTTGGGTAAAAAACTGTTGCTTAGTGTCACTGACCTAATGCTAAGTGGGGAACAAATTCCTTTAGTCACAGTCGAACAAACTATTCGAGAAGCACTTTTCGAGATCACCGCCAAAGGTTTAGGCATGGTGGGCATCGTCGATGAGCAACAACACATGGTGGGGATTTTTACCGATGGCGATTTACGCCGCATCCTTGACCAACGCGTCGACATCCATGAAACGCCAATCGCTCAGGTGATGACTAAAAATCCGAAAACTATTGAGGCTTCTTGGCTGGCCTTCGATGCCTTAAAGCTGATGAAGTCCAAATCCATTAACGGCCTGTTTGTGCTTGAAGACAAACGTGTCGTGGGAGCATTCAACATGCATACTTTGCTGCAAGCCGGAGTGTACTAGTGACTATTAGCACGCCCTATGGGGCGGTTAGCCAACAAAATTTTAATGCCGCCGCCGCCATTAAGCTGCTGATTTGCGATGTAGATGGGGTGTTTTCCGATGGCCGAATTTACATGGGTAACGACGGAGAAGAACTCAAAGCCTTTCATACCCTAGACGGTTTTGGCATTAAAGCGCTCATCAATAGTGGTGTTGAAGTGGCGGTCATCACTGGACGCAAATCTAAGATTGTTGAGCAACGCATGCAAGCCTTGGGCATTAGTCTGCTTTACCAAGGCCAACAAGACAAATTAGCGGCCTATAACGAGTTACTGCAACAACTAAAACTTGAAGCTAAACAAGTTGCCTACATCGGTGATGACTTAGTCGACACCCCCGTAATGCAGACTTGCGGCTTGGGGGTGGCGGTACAAACAGCCCATCCCCTATGCAAGCAGGCGGCCGACCTTGTGACAAAAACCGCTGGCGGTTATGGTGCAGTACGCGAACTGTGTGACCTTATTTTGCAAGCTCAAGGTAAGCTCGAGCAAGCTCAAGGGATGAGCATATGAACCGCCCTACTTGGTTTTTTGCCGGTTTATTTGTTATTGCTTTAATCCTGTGGCAACTCAGCCCTGGCGATCAACAACAACAACTAGGTACTAGAGAAGCCAGTAAACCCAACTTCATTGCCGAGCAGCTTTACAGCGTGAGTTTTGCCGAAGACGGCCAACCACGCTATCGGATCTATGCCGAACAAATGGCGTATTTTGAGCAACTAAAAAACACCGAATTTACTAAACCTAAGATTCTGGTGTATCCCGCTCCTCACCAACCTGTATGGCAAATTGATGCCGATCAGGCTACAGTACAGCAGCAGCAATTAGTCACCCTAAATGACAATGTAGTAATTAAAAACTTAAGTCGCGGCGAATACATACGCGATTTAATTACCGAAAAATTGGATATCGACCTGCAATCAGAAACCATGAGCAGCGATCAACCGGTCACCGTATATGGTCCGTCTTACGAACTGTATGGGGTAGGTATGAACGGCGATTTAGCCAACGAAATAGTGACGTTATTAAATGATATTGAAGCGGTTTACCATAACCCACAGCAGTAAGTTAGCGCTCAGTGCCAGCTTACTTATATTCTCTTGGGCAACATCGGCATTAGAAGACGATTTTAATCAGCAAATTATCGTTGATGCAGACCGCCAAGAAGTCAACATTAAAGAAAACCGGGTTACCTTTTATACCAACGTAGTTGTCACCCAAGGTTCAATCAAAATGCGCGCCGACGAGCTGAGCGTAATCGGTAGTGAAGAGAAAGGCAGCGAAGTGATGATCGCCAAAGGGCAGCCCGCTACCTTCTACCAAATGCTCGACAGCGGTAAGCCGATTGAAGCCGAAGCCAACGAGGTTCGTTACGACCTTAAAACGCAAACCTTAACACTGAGCAACAACGCTCAACTCAAACAAGAAGAGAGCTTAGTTAAAGGCAGCATGATCAAATACAGCATCGATAAACAAGAAATGGTGGCACAGGGTGATGAAAACAGTCGCGTCACCACCATTTTCTTACCGCAACAACTCAACGAAATTGCGCCACAGGAACAACAGTAACGATGAGTACATTGATTGCTGAAAACCTAGCCAAAAGCTACAAGGGTCGCAAGGTAGTAAAAGACGTAAGTCTCAACGTTGAAACCGGTAAAATTGTTGGTTTGCTCGGCCCCAATGGTGCAGGTAAGACCACTACCTTTTACATGGTCGTGGGCTTGGTTCCCCGAGATCATGGCCGGATTTTAATCGATGATGATGACTTATCCAGCACCGCCATGCACAGCCGTGCCCGAAAAGGGATTGGCTACCTGCCTCAAGAAGCCTCCATATTTAGACGTTTGTCTGTGGAAAAAAATATACTCGCGGTCTTAGAAACTCGTAAAGATCTCGATAAACAACAACAGCAAGTGGCCTTGGACGACCTGTTAGAGGAATTCCATATTGGTCACATTCGAAAAAATCTTGGCATGAGCCTGTCTGGTGGGGAACGCCGCCGGGTTGAAATTGCTCGTGCTCTAGCCGCCGCTCCAAAGTTTATTTTGCTTGACGAACCCTTTGCTGGCGTGGATCCTATTTCTGTTATCGATATAAAAAAGATTATTGAACACCTGCGTGATCGTGGTCTTGGAGTATTGATCACCGATCACAATGTGAGAGAAACTCTCGATGTTTGTGAACATGCCTATATCGTTAGCCAAGGCGAATTGATAGCCTCGGGGAAACCTGAAGAAATACTTGAAAATGAACACGTGAAACGAGTTTATCTCGGTGAACAATTCAAGCTATAGTTAAAGTGCAAGTAAAAAAACACAATACAATAAGAAGAAGGAACAGCGGCAGTTAATGAAAGCATCTTTGCAGTTGCGTCTTGGTCAGCAATTGACCATGACCCCTCAGTTACAACAGGCGATTCGCTTACTCCAGCTTTCAACACTGGATTTGCAGCAAGAAATTCAGGAGGCGCTGGAAAGCAACCCCCTGCTCGAAGCGGATGAGTCACACGCCAGTGACAACGATGCTAATGAAGCTCAATCCCTTAATGACAAAACTAATGATAACAGTGTAAACAACGAAGTGGATAATAGCCAGTTAGAAGCAGGCGATGCGATTAACCAAGACACTGTTTCTGATGACTTACCCGTTGATTCCACATGGGACGATATTTACAGTGCCAGTTCAGGGCCATCCAGCTCAGGCAGTAGCGGTGTGAGTGAAGACAGCGATATGCTGTTTCAAGGTGAAACCGTAGAATCCTTGCAAGACCACTTAATATGGCAGATGCAACTCACCCCATTTAGTGAGGTTGACCAAGCGATTGCGCTAGCCATTATTGATGCGATTGATGAATCCGGCTACCTAACCCAAGATTGTGAACAATTGTTGGAAGGCTTACGTGCCAGTGAAACTAACGATTTAGACGTCGAGCTTGATGAAATTGAAGCGGTATTAAAACGTGTTCAACACTTCGACCCTGTAGGCATTGGCGCTCGCTCTCTTCAAGAGTGCTTAATGATTCAATTAGGCCGCTTTGCCGAAGATACCCCTTGGCTAAAAGAAGCCAAAGACATCGTAACCAATCATATTGATGTCTTGGCTAATCGCGACTTTCGTTTATTGTCGCGTAAAACCAAATTGAAAGAAGATCAATTACGCGAAGTAATGCGTTTGATTCATACTCTAGAACCACGCCCAGGTAATGCGGTTGAACCCAACCAAGCACAATATGTGATTCCGGATGTATCAGTGATTAAGCGCCAAGGGCGATGGGTAGTTGAACTAAATCCTGATGCGATGCCTAAATTACGCGTCAATTCTCACTACGCCTCGCTCAGTAAAACCTCAACCAACGCCAACGATACTCAATTTATTCGCAGCCATTTGCAAGAAGCCAAATGGTTTATCAAAAGCATTGAGAGCCGTAACGAAACCTTATTAAAAGTATCCAACTGCATTGTTCATCACCAACAAGCCTTTTTTGAGTACGGCGAAGAAGCAATGAAACCAATGGTATTGAACGATGTCGCAGAAGCTGTAGAAATGCATGAATCTACGATTTCTCGGGTTACCACTCAGAAATTTATGCATACGCCTCGTGGTATTTTTGAATTGAAATACTTCTTTTCTAGCCACGTCACCACTGATGGCGGCGGCGAATGCTCTTCTACCGCAATTAGGGCACTAATTAAAAAACTGGTAGCTGCCGAAAACAGCAACAAACCGCTTAGCGACAGCAAAATTGCTGATATTTTGGCAGATCAGGGGATCAAGGTGGCAAGACGTACCATTGCTAAATACCGAGAGTCGTTAGCAATTCCACCTTCTAACCAACGAAAAAGCCTTATCTAAGGCCAATAACAGGGGACGAAATCTATGCAAATTAATCTTACCGGACACCACGTAGAAATAACTGAGTCTTTAAAAGAGTATGTCCACACTAAATTTGCCAAACTAACCCGACGATTCGAACAAATAAACAATGTTCATGTCATCTTAAATGTGGAGAAACTGAATCAGATTGCTGAAGCCACCCTGCATTTAAATGGTGGAGAAGTGTTTGCCACTTCAGAACACACCGACATGTACGCCGCCATTGATAGCCTGATCGACAAACTTGATCGCCAGGTTATCAAACACAAAGAAAAACTCACTAAACACTAGTCACCCTAATGCAACTAAATAAAGTACTAAATTTGAACTGCACGCAACGTGCAGTTCAATGTTCCTCAAAAAAACGCGCCCTTGAAATCATTAGCGAACTGGCAGCCAGTCAATTAGACATGACTGCTCAGAGTATTTTTGAGAGCTTGTTAAACAGAGAAAAAATGGGCAGCACCGGTATTGGCCAAGGTATTGCGATTCCCCATGGGCGAATTGCTAGTGAACACCAAGCCACTGCGGTTTTCTTACGCTGCGATCCTGCAATCAGCTTTGACTCCATCGATAATCAACCCGTCGATTTAATCTTCGCCTTATTGGTTCCCGAAGACCAGTGTCAGCAACACCTCAACACCCTGTCTCAAGTTGCTGAAAAACTTAACGATAAACAAATATGTAAACAACTTCGCTGCGCACAAAGTGATGACGAGCTATACAACATCATGGTAGCCTAATACTCTAAGCTTAATTAGGGGCCCTCATGGAACTGATCATCGTTAGTGGACGCTCCGGTTCAGGAAAAACTGTTGCCTTAAGAGTGTTAGAAGATCTCGGATATTATTGCGTCGACAACCTTCCAGTATTGTTGTGGCAGTCGTTGATCGACAATTTAAAACAAAAATATTCGAAGGTTGCTATTAGCATCGATATTCGCAACCTGCCTGACGAGCCCTCACCTATCGCTCAGGCGATCAAAAATGCTGGTCCCGACATTAACTTACTGAGTATCTTTTTAGATGCCAAAGATGAGGCTCTGATTCGTCGTTACAGCGAGACCCGACGAGTGCATCCTTTAAGCCAGAACGGCGTATCATTGGCAGAAGCCATTGAATCTGAAACCGCACTGCTTGAGCCCATCTCAAGCAATGCCGATTTACGAGTCGACACTTCGCGGCTATCAGTTCACGAGCTGAGTAGCCTTATCCGCTCGCGAGTTACCGGCGATAAACAGCAGCAGCTAATTATGGTATTTGAATCCTTTGGTTTCAAAAATGGAGTGCCTAGCGATGCTGATTACATGTTTGACGCGCGTTTTTTGCCTAACCCACATTGGCAAGAACAACTCCGTCCGCTCACCGGTTTAGATCAGGCGGTTAAAGACTATCTGGCGGCACAACCTTTGGTCAGTGAATATATTGAACAAATTAGTCAGTTGCTCGATGCTTGGTTGCCTCATTTAGAAGCTAATAATCGCGCCTATCTAACCGTTGCCATTGGTTGTACTGGCGGACAACATCGCAGTGTTTATGTGGCAGAAAAACTCGCCGAACACTTTAGCTCCAAAAGAAAAGTACAACGTCGTCATCGCACTTTGGAACATCGCCTTGAAGCTCACTAGACAAGTTACCGTAAAGAACAAATTGGGTTTACATGCGCGCCCTGCCACCAAATTGGTGGAGTTAGCCCAGCAGTTTAGCGCAGAATTAAGTATCATGGATGGGGATAAAGTCGCCTCGGCTGCCAGCGTATTGGGCTTGATGGTATTAGCCAGTGCTCAGGGTAGTACACTCACGCTGATTGCCGAAGGAGACGATGCTGAAGCCGCCTTAGATGCGGTGCAAGCCTTAGTTGAAGCCAACTTCGACGAAGAATAAACCAATTGCAATAAACCCAAGCTACACTTAGCAAGCAAAGCTTGCTACCGCATATATAGGGATTCGCTATGCTAGAAGAGATGGAGTTAAACCCTAACCAACATAAACGCCTACAGGAGCTTCAGCAAGCCCTAGACAGCGGTATGTTCGTGTATGTTAGGCGAATACTTCATCAAATGCCGGCCTGTGATGTTGCCCTCTTATTAGAATCTAGTCCCCCAGCGGGGCGTAAAGTACTCTGGCAACTCACCGATCCTGAACAACACGGTGAAATCCTCGAAGAGCTTAACGAAGACGTGATGGAAGGGGTATTGCAGCTAATGGCCCCAGAAAGCCTAGCCGCCGCCACCGAAAACATGGACACCGATGACATTGCCTACGTATTACGTAGCCTGCCAGACAGTGTTTATCGTGAAGTATTAGAAGCGATGGATAGCCAAGACCGCCATCGTGTAGAAGCCGCCTTAGCCTACCCCGAAGATACTGCCGGCAGTATCATGAATACCGACACCATCACCCTAAGGGCCGATGTAAGCATCGACGTGGTATTGCGTTATTTACGTTTACGAGGTGAACTACCTGAAGCCACCGATGCCTTATATGTGGTAGACGAAGACGACTTATTGCTAGGTGACATTCCGCTTTCCACTTTGCTTACTGTTAACCCCAACGTAACCGTTCGCGAAGTGATGGACAGTAGTGCTGAAAGCATTGACGTGGCCATGGCCGAAGATGATGTGGCTTCACTCTTTGAGCGCCACGACTGGATTTCTGCCCCAGTAGTTGACCAACAAGGTCGCTTATTAGGCCGAATCACCATTGATGACGTGGTTGATATTATTCGTGAACACGCAGAGCACAGCATGATGGGTATGGCTGGTATGGATGATGACGAAGATACCTTTGCGCCAGTCATTAAAAGTACTCAGCGGCGCACCTTCTGGCTAGGCATCAACCTCTGTGCAGCCCTCATCGCGGCCTCAATTAGCAATATGTTCGAATCCACCCTAGAGCAGTTAGCGACCTTAGCGATTTTAATGACCATTGTACCCAGCATGGGAGGCATAGCCGGCAACCAAACTCTTGCTTTGGTGATCCGCGGTTTAGCGGTGGGTCATATTGGCGAAGGCAACTCACGCTGGCTAATTGGTAAAGAAGCGGCCATTGGTATGTTAAACGGCATGATTTGGGCCAGCGTCATTGCTTTAGTGGTGACTTTTTGGAAAGGCGATTGGACACTCGGAGTGATAATTGCTGGAGCCATGTTTATCAACATGTCGCTGGCAGGTTTGGCCGGTGCCAGCATTCCCCTGCTAATGAAAAAGTTTAACATCGACCCGGCACTCGCTGGCGGGATGGCTCTCACCACCGTTACAGATGTAATGGGACTATTTTCGTTCTTGGGTATGGCAACACTGGTGCTCGCATAAACAAGCACCATTTTACTGCAGCAGCTTAACTGCCAGCAATTTTCATGGATGAAATCAGTACCGAGCCAGACTGAATCGTGCTTTCTTTGTCGTAATCATCGGCAATGGCCACAATATTGGCATAGATGTCTTGCAGAGTGCTGGCTACGGTAATCTCATGTACAGGGAAGGCTATTTCGCCGTTTTCCACCCAGTAGCCAGCGGCTCCCCGAGAATAATCACCAGTTACGGTATTCACCCCTTGACCCATCAGTTCAGTTACCAACAGCCCAGTGCCCATTTGTTTTAACAATTCTGCGCGGCTGATACCACTATGCTGTATTTGCCAATTATGAATGCCGCCGGCGTGACCGGTGCTTTGCATGCCTAACTTACGCGCCGAATAACTGGTTAGTAAATAAGTTTCTAATATTCCGTCAGCAATAATATGCTTGGCTTTAGGTGCCACGCCTTCGCTATCAAAGGGAGTACTCGACAAGCCTTTTTTAACGAATGGGTCTTCGTAAATCGATAACCAACTTGGAAAGACTTTCTTACCTAAGCCATCGAGTAAAAATGAAGAGCGTCGGTACAAGTTGCCACCGCTAATTGCGCCGACCAAATGGCCAAACAAGCCGCTGGCCACGTCTTGATCAAAAATCACTGGTACTTCACAGGTCGAGATTTTTCGGCTATTTAAACGCCCTAAAGTCTTGCTCGCTGCCTTAGATGCGATCTGCTCAATACTGTCTAAATCGGCAAAGTCTCGTGCCACGCTATAGGCGTAGTCACGCTGCATCTCTTTATCACCAGCGATCAGCATGCAACTAATACTATGGCGGCTAGTGGGATAACCCGCTAAAAAGCCATGACTATTGCCATACACTTTAACCCCATAATGGCTATTGATATTGGCCCCATCACTGGCTTTAATTAAGGGATTGCTTAAAGCCAAGTGCTCACAACGATTCGCCACATCAATAAAATAATCGGGCTCTAAAGGATGAGGATGAAACAACTCTAAGTCAGGAATATTTGTCGCCAACAAGTCTTGGTCTGCTATCCCTGCTGCCATGTCAGTAGAGGTATAGCGGCTAATATCATAAGCCGCCTTCACCGCATTTTTTATTGCCTCGGGACTTAAGTCAGAAGTTGAAGCACTGCCCTTACAGTTAGCCTTATACAAAGCGATACCCAAGGCCCCATCGTGATTAAACTCTAAGGTCTCAACTTGTTGCTCACGGGTCGCAACGCAAATACCGGTTTGTTTAGAAATAGACACTTCTGACTGATCGGCACCAAGCAATTTGGCTTGTTCCAATGCAAATTCTACCGCCTGTTTTAATTGGCTTAATTCCTGGCTAACTTGTTTTTCCGGGCTCATCATTGATCTTCATTTTGCTTCGTAGCCATAGCATAACAAAACTCATCGAGCGACTATATGCAAGAACTGGTAAGATAGTAAAAAAATTCTCTAGAGAGTAAAAAAATGAAGAACCCGCAGCCTTATGATGAGGACGATGATTGGATCAGTAAGTCGGAGATCAAGCGTGAAGCCGATCGTTTAAAAAAAATCGGTGCCGAGCTTGTTGCGCTAACCAACCCTCAGCTTGAAACCATTGAAATGAGTCCAACGCTACGCGAGGCGATAGCCCTAGCCAAACGCTTAAAAGATAAACGCGAAGCGGCACGACGCCACATGAATTACATTGGCAAAGTGATGCGAACTGAAAATGAAGAAGTCATCAATGCTGGCTTGGATAAGATCCGCAATAAACATATTTACCAAGCTCAAGCGCAGCTAGCGCTAGAGAAGCAACGCGAGCAATTAATTAACCAAGGTGATGAGGCCATCAATGCCTTAATAGAAGCCCATCCTCAGCTGGAACGACAAAAACTTAGACAACTGGTACGCCAAGCGAAAAAAGAGCAAGCTCAAGAGCAGATCGGCAAAGCGCATAAAGAGTTAATCAACTACCTAAAACAAGCGCAGTAAAAAAGGGGCCAAGGCCCCTTTTTTCATTTAGGCGGTACCGCCTACGGTTAATTGTTCCAATTTCAAGCTCGGTTGCCCCACCCCAACAGGAACACTTTGACCTTCCTTGCCACACACCCCAACACCTTGGTCTAGGGCAAGATCGTTGCCCACCATAGACACCTGTTGCATCGCCTCTGGGCCACTACCAATGAGAGTGGCGCCCTTGATCGGCGCTGTAATTTTACCGTCCTCAATCAAATAGGCCTCTGAGGCAGAAAAAACAAATTTGCCTGAAGTAATATCCACTTGACCACCACCAAAGTTAGGAGCATAAATGCCTTTTTTCACCGAGGCAATTAGCTCTTCAGGTTCGCTTTCACCGGCTAACATGTAGGTATTGGTCATGCGAGGTAATGGTAAATGCGCGTAAGACTCACGACGTCCATTACCGGTAGAATGGGTATTCATCAATTGGGCATTATGCTTATCTTGCATATACGCTTTCAGCACGCCATTTTCGATTAATACGTTGTATTGCCCGGGAGTGCCTTCATCATCGATATTCACCGACCCTCGGCGTTGCCCTAGAGTGCCATCGTCAACTACAGTACAAAGTTGAGAGGCTACTTGTTGGCCAATGCAGCCGCTAAAGGCAGAAGAGCCCTTACGGTTAAAGTCGCCTTCCAAGCCATGCCCAACCGCTTCATGTAATAATACCCCGGCCAGCCAGCCCCTAAGACTACAGGCATTAAGCCCGCCGGAGCATCAATGGCTTCAAGATTAACTAAAGCCTGGCGCACCGCTTCATCAACAAAGCCCATGGCGCGCTCTCGACCACTCACCTCTTCTAAGAAATAACTGTAGTTACGCCGTCCGCCACCGCCGGCAGAGCCGCGCTCTCGTCGCTGATTACGCTCAACCAATACGCTACAGTTAAAACGGATTAAGGGGCGAATATCAGCAGCCAAGGTGCCATCACTGGCAGCGACCAATACTTCTTCATACACCCCACTCAAACTCACGATCACTTGAGTTACAGCGGGGTCCAAACTACGAGCATACTTATCGGCACGCTCTAGTAAGGCTATTTTTTGCTGGTTAGATAGACTAACCAAGGGGTTGTCAGACTGATAAAACTGCTCGGCCGTGACTTTTTTGAAAGGCTTCACTAGGGCTCGCCCTGGATTAGGGCTAATTCCTCTGGCCGCTTGACAAGTGCGTAATAAAGCTTGGTTATCAATCACATCAGAGTATGCAAAACCGGTTTGTTCACCGCTAATGGCGCGAACCCCCAAACCCTGCTCGATGTTATAACTGCCTTCTTTAACTATGCCGTCTTCTAATACCCATGATTCATGGCGACTATGTTGAAAATACAGGTCCGCATAATCAATTTGCTGTTTCGCGACTTCGGTCAGCGCCATCTGCAATTCTGATTCACCAATGCCTCCTGGCAACAGCAATGACTGACTGACTTGTTCAAACGGCATAGTAATTATTCTCTCCACCCTAGTTGTAATTGTTGATGCAACGGCAGCGGCATGCTATCCCTAACTTGCTGTATTAACTGCGAATTAAACTCAGCTTTGGCCGCGCCTAAATTAGCGCCTTGTTCGTCTAAACAACGCCCCCATGGATCCACTATCATTGAATGGCCCCAGGTTTTACGTTGATTATCATGCGTTCCCGCCTGGTTAGCCGCCACAATGTAATATTGGTTCTCAATTGCTCTGGCTTGCAATAATGCCTGCCAATGGGCTTCACCAGTTAGTGCAGTAAACGCTGCAGGAAGCAATACAATATCACAGCCCTGTTGTCTCAGCAGCCCAAATAGGTAGGGGAAGCGTAAATCAAAACAAATGCTCATGCCGATACGCACATCCCCAGCATCAAAATACGCCAGCTTTTGCCCGGCGACAAAATAGTCTGACTCGCGGTAACTGCCCACATTGTCAGCCACATCAACATCAAACAGATGCAGCTTATGATAATGCTGAAGTAGCTCACCTTGCGGAGAAAATGCCAAGCTAGTGGTATAACAGCGAGTAACTTGCTCAGCCTGAATAGGCACGCTTCCTGCCACCAGATAAATGCCATAACGTTGCGCTTGCTCGGCTAACCAGGCCTGAATAGGCCCCTCACCCAAGGGTTCGGCAATGCTTAAGTAGGCCTGCTCGCCACCGCCGTATTGTGCAAAATTTTCCGGCAAAAGCACTAAATCACCGGCGCGAGGACAAGCCTCTTGCAAGAGTTGTTCGGCTTGCTCTAGGTTATCGGTTAGGGATGAACCGGAGCACATCTGCAAAGCGATTAGATTCATTGTTTGCTCCTTACTGTCTAAATTCTTCTGGTACGGCGATTTCTTTCTTAACCCGCTCCAACTCAATCAGCTCAGGTTCAGCAATATTCCCCTTCAAGGCAAAATCAATTTGCGTTACCACTTCTACCACCGGCTCTAATAACTTAGACAAAGCCAACACGGCAACGCCGGTGGCAGGTGTCACCAAGAAGGCCGCTAGAACGGGGAGGCTGGAAGTCACTTTAGGGGAATAACTAACACGGTAATCGATGATACCACTGGCTAGGTCGACCTGGCCCTTGCCACGCATAACACCAGCGACGCCATCAAGATAAAAATCCTGATTGTCTGCCAGCCCACGATCAAAATTAACGCTAGCACTCATAGAATCGAAATGGAGTCCTTTTTCAAAGACATCACTAAAATCCAACTGTAAGCGACGACGGATCGTATCCAAACTAGCAAGCGTTAAAACTCGAGTTCCCTTATCGCTAATCTCGGTCACCACCCCCTTATCCGCTTTCAATTCCAAGGATCCTGTTAAGGTTTCTTTTTGCGGTGCGAATAAACCGTCCTGCCAATTCAAATCAAAATTATAGCGCGCAGGCGTATTCTTTAAGGGGCTGTCGTAACCCATATCATCAATCAATTTTTCTAAGCTATTACTGGTAAAACTACCTTTTAACCCGGCGGTTTCCTGCCCATCCTGTAGCGTCCAAGATAAATCGGAACTCAGTTGAGTATGCCCCCAATCCACTCTTAAACTCCCCTTGGGCATATTTTGCTCAGCTATCGGTAGATTAAGATTCAATTTACCTAAACGATACGGGCCGAGCTGGCAGTCTTGGCAATCCACAATTAGCGGAGGCAACTTAGTGAGCAAAGAGTCTTGCTTAGCTGCACCCAAGGTCTGAGGAATTTTTGCTGATGGCGGCTCTTTCAACAAAGAGAAGTCAAGGTCGCCTAACTGCGCCTTTTCTATGTTTAAGCGCACTGGCATATACACACTGGGCTGTTGAGGAGCAGCTAAACTGGCAACCAGTTGCTGCGATTCAATTTGTAACTGAGTATTACTGCGGGGTAAATAAGCAATGTCGAGACCATCAATGCTTTGCCCGATTAACTTCGCCTTCGCCACCGTGCCGCGCACAAATAGAAGTTCAGGCACCACTAAGCTTACATTGCTATATTCACTTTCAGGAGTCTCAATTGTTTCGCTGGTCTGCGCCTTGGCCCATTTTAACCACGGCATAATATCCAATTCAGCGAAATCAAAGGACATCGCTAGGCCCTGCCCCTGCCAGCGTAACGGGTTATTTTCGCCAAGGTTTAACAAAGCGTATTTCAATCGCTTCTGCCCCTGAGAAAAGTCCACTAAACCATTTAGCGAGATGATCTTATTAGATTCTAAATTAATACTGGCGCTTAACTGATCGCCACTCACACTTAACAAACTAGGCCAACTTTGCTGAGCACTTTTATCCATAGGCGCTGGCATTTTCAGGCCCAAACCTAGCAACTCCGAGCGAATATCTCCCTGATAGTCAAATAAACCATCAGGCTTAAGCTGAATGGCCAAGTCCCCCTGCCAATCCAAGCTTCCTTCGGCATATTCGCCAAAAGGTAGCGCCAAGGCTCGTTCCATATCGGCAACAGGCCAGCGTCCGGCTAGGTCCAAATTAATTTGGTAGCTCTGAGGCTCTGCAGATGTCGCCAATTTAACCGTCAGCGGCAAATTTCGCCAACGTGCTTTTAAGCCATTGCTGCGTAGTTTTTCATTTTGAAAAACTAAACGTCCGCTCACTTGCTGTAAGTTCATAGCTGTTGGTAGAACGTCTAAATTATTCCCCAGAAAGTCGACATGTCCATTCACATCAACTTTGCCTCCCGAGAGAGGAATATTGAGATACACTTCGCCCTTAACGTCACCGCCACTCAGTGGCAGCTGCTGTAAACTTGAGCTTAAAGCTTCAACAGGCGATTGCAGTAAATACGCTTGGACCTCACTCGCTTCACCGGCTAGTTCACCGGTAATAAACAGTTCCGAGTGGCGGTAGAAACGAGGAATACTGGCACTAATTCGCTGAGCGGGCACCTTACCCAACTTAGCTTGCTGGCTTTCCATGAACAAGCCATCGTTTTGAAACAATAGATCTAGCTGCAATTCTTGCAAGGCTGGCCAGTGGGGATCAAACTGAAAACTGGCATTCTCTAAAGGCACATAAGCCTGAAAAATGCCGTCCATATTGTTATAAGGATAGTGGTTCAGTGTGCCATACCACAACACTTGACTGTGCTTTGCCTGCCCTGCCAATAAGGCTTTTTCTAAATAGGCATAAACTTTATCGGGCATTACCTCTGGGTAATACCAATAAGCCTTAGACGCGTCTTTAATTTCAGCGTTAGCCATCAAACTCAAAAACGGCCATTTCTCTCCTTCGGCCCAAGCTAAACGCCACTGCCCGGCAAAATCCAATTCAGGAGTGAGCAAGTGAGTCGAAGCGCTGCTGATGCTTAAACCAGGATTATCAAAACGCACATCCACTTGAGCATCTAAACGCTCAATGTTTAAACCTTGCTTAAACTGCTCTAGTAGATGAAACTCACCTTGCTGCTGCAAACGAATATGCGCTTGCTGCAAATCACCTTGCAGCTCGACATTAAGCCCACTCAACTTCGGAACAAAGCTCTGGCCATTGGTGGCTAGGCCTTGCAGTTGAGCCTTATAAGTTAAGGACTGAGGCTGGCGCTGATAACTAAGCTCCGCGTCAATCAGTTCACCAGCTTGAATTAACTTAGGCCAATCAAGCGTAGCTGAGGCCTCTGGGAAAAGCGCCCCTAAGCCGGACCATCCGGCCAAAGATAAGCCGCTGAGTCGCCATGCTTGCTGCCTTTGATTAACCACACCTTGTAGTGCAAAATCGCTAGTAATACCATTAATAGCCATGTCCCATGGCAGTTTATCAACTCGCCAGTACTCGCCTTGTTGAGTCACTTGACTCAGGCCGCTATGGACCTCCAGTTGCTGAGATAAACCTGCTCCCCACTGCACCTGGCTATCTTGCCATTGGGCCACCCAACGAGGGGCCTGATTAGCAGAGAAATCTCCCCACAAAGAGAAATTTAAATTGCTTTTTAGTTGCGCCGCTAAACGGCTACCAGGCTCAGTAAAAGCGGCTAAATTGACCTGCTCGGCTTGCAGATAAAGCTGCGCTGTTAAATCAGCAATATTGCTGGCATCCCCTTGTAAATCAACTCGAAGCTTAAGCCGGCCTTGATTAAAATCATTGCCAATTCTAAGCTCACCTTCACCTTGGTATGATTGCTCGATATTGAGCCAATCTAAGCTGGCAATATCCACATGGTAGCGCTGCCCAGCATGAACAATTTCGATGTCACTATTAATGATACTGAACTGAGTGAATTGCTTAAGAAACACATTAGCAATGGCTTGATAGGGATGCTCTACTACGCTGTTTTGTTGCTGCGGCATAGCATCTAGATCGATTTTGAAGTGTAAGCTGTCCAGCAGTAAGTCTTTAAATACCACCTGCCTTTGTTCAATGCTTTGCCAGAGGTCAAGCTCAAGCATTAAAGCCTTAACATTAAAACCAATATTGCGCTGTACACCAATGCTCACTTCACTGTCTTCTAAAACCAGCATCGGCCTAAAATTATGTATTCGCGCATTTAAGCTGCCAATAGAAAGCTCCGCTTCTTGGCCTTCTACTAACCAAGCAGCTATTTCATCTTTATAGTGGCTGGCAAATGATAAAATGCCGCGGGTAATACTTAAACCCACGGCAATAACCACTAATATTATTGCGAGACCGTACCAGCATTTAGTGGCTCCACGGTGTAAAGGCTTGGCCATAAAACTACATTAACACCACATCAAATTGTTCTTGGCTATACATTGGCTCGGTTTGTACTTTTACCTGTTTGCCAATGAACACCTCTAACTCAGCCAGACTATGCGATTCTTCCCCCATTAACATATCCGCCACTTTAGTTGACGCGTAAACAATAAAGTTATCGGCATCATAGGCTCGGTTAACCCGAATAATCTCTCGTAGCACTTCATAACAAACGGTTTCCACCGTTTTAACGGTGCCACGGCCTCGACAAGTCGGGCACTCACCACACAAAATATGTTCAATACTTTCGCGGGTGCGTTTGCGGGTCATTTCAACTAAGCCCAGTTGAGAAAAGCCGCTAATATTGGTTTTAGCACGGTCTTTTTGTAGTGCTTGTTCTAAGCTTTGCAACACTCGGCGTTGATGCTCGGGGTCGGCCATATCGATGAAATCAATGATCACGATGCCGCCTAAGTTACGCAAGCGTAGCTGCCTAGCAATGGATTGAGTGGCCTCAATATTAGTATTGAAGATGGTTTCTTCTAGATTACGATGGCCAACAAAGGCGCCGGTATTGATATCCACCGTGGTCATTGCTTCGGTTTGGTCGATGATTAAATAGCCGCCAGACTTTAAATCGACTCGGCGTTTCAAGGCGCGCTGAATTTCATTTTCAACATCAAACAAATCGAAAATCGGTTGCTCACCCGAGTAGTATTCGAGGATTTCAGTAAATTCGGGCACGAACTCAGCACTGAAGGCCACCAGCTGTTCATAAGTTTCACGAGAATCAACCCGGATCCGGTCCAGATGGGTCCCCACAAAATCACGAATAATCCGTAAGGCTAAGTTTAATTCGGTGTAAAGCACGGTCTTAGTGGCTGCCGTTTCTTTACGTTGCAATACTTTACGCCATACCCGCTTTAAGAACGCTGCGTCTTGCTCCAGCTCATCAGCGCCAACACCTTCGGCGGCGGTACGAATGATGAAACCGCCCATGTCATCGACAAATTCACTACAGATTTCTTTGAGTCGCTCACGCTCTTGCTCGCTGTCGATCCGCTGGGAAACTCCCACGTGACTGCTACCAGGCATAAAGACTAAATAACGAGAAGGCAAAGTGATGTCGGTGGTTAAACGGGCACCTTTGGTACCAAGCGGGTCTTTCACCACTTGCACCATGATATCTTGCCCTTGGCGCACCATCTCTGCGATGTTGCCTGCCTGAAACTTTTCTTGCTCGGTGACATCAACACACTCGGTATGCGGTACGATGTCAGAGGCATGTAAAAATGCGGCTTTTTCTAAGCCTATATCTACAAACGCGGCTTGCATTCCCGGCAGCACTCGGCTCACTCGGCCTTTATACATATTGCCAACCAGACCACGCCGCGCATCTCGCTCAACATGGGTTTCCTGCAGAATACCGCTGTCTACTAAAGCAACACGGGTTTCAGTGGGTGTAACATTAATCAATAGTTCAGCAGACATAGTCACCTAGCGCGTTATATGTGAATGAAGTAAACGATCGGTTTCAACTAAGGGCAGACCCACAACCGAGCTATAGCTACCTTCAATTCGTTCGACAAATTTACCGCCAAGTCCTTGAATAGCGTAACTACCCGCCTTATCGCAAGGCTCACCACTGTCCCAATACGCGGTAATCTGCGCTTCGCTGACTGGGCTAAAAAACACCTCTGTGCAAACTAATTGGGTATGTGCCTGATAATTATAATACAGACTAATAGCTGTCATAACTTGATGCTGCTTAGCACTTAACAACTTCAGCATTCGTAAACTATCAGCATAATCAGCCGGTTTGCCTAAAATTTGTTGCTCAACCACTACGATGGTATCGGCGCCCAATACCGCAACAGCGGGATCTTGCTGTTGCTGATATACCGCATGGGCTTTTTGTTCAGCCAAACGACAGACTAGCTCTTGGGGCGCTTCGTTGGCGAGGGGGCTTCATCGATATCCGCGGCTTGAGTCATAAAACTCCAGCCCAATTGTTGTAGCAACTCCACTCGTCGCGGTGATGCTGAAGCCAAAATAAGCGTCGTACTCATTAGCTAATCTTCCACTGGCGACGTAATTTTCGCAGTAACAAGAAGATCCATGGCCAAGTTAAAGTCGTGGTCACCAAAGGATAAAAGTATCCCGCAGGCAGTTGAATATCTTGCACCAAGTATTCTGCCCAAAACACCACCACCTTGGCCAATCCGGTCAAAGCGCCCACCACTAGTGCTTGCTGCCATACCGAAAAGTTACGCAAACGAGTAAAGTTGCTTGCCGCGATATAAGACACAATCGACAAGGCCAGCGCGCGAACCCCAAGGGTAGAACCGAGAAGGATATCGAGAATCAGGCCAACCGCAAAGGCCACGCCTACATTGCTACGATGGGGTAAGGCAATGGTCCAATAAAACACACACACAAGTACCCAATCAGGCCTCAGTAAATCGGCCAAAGGAGGCAGAGGGATGATGGCCAATATTAAGGCAATAAATAAACTACCAATAATGGCCCCACGGCCATTAATTTTTTCTAACATAACAGCCTTTAGTTCTATCCATCAGAGGGCCAAATTAATAACAGGTAGCGTAAGCGGTCCAATTCCACTACTGGGGTCGCCATCACGTCAGCATAAGGCTTACCCTCTTGATAATCAAAACGGCTAATCACAGCTACCGGATAACCTTCAGGAAACACGCCCCCCAAACCCGAAGTAATTAACACGTCGCCTTCACCAATGTCGGTGCTACGGGGGATGTGTGGTACTTGTAAACGATTGAGCTCTCCAGTGCCGGTGGCTACCGCGCGAATATCGTTGCGGGCTATACGCACCGGAATACCATGGCTAGCGTCAGTGATTAACAATACTCGGCTACTGGTAGTGCCGACATGCAGCACCTGGCCAATGACACCTACATCATTTATCACCGGTTGGCCTTCGTAAACACCATCCAACTGGCCTTTATCAATTACCACTTGATGGGAAAATGGGTCTGAATCTACCGCCATAATTTCCGCTACTAACTTACGACTGTCGTGACGAACCGGCGAGCCTAATAAAGCGCGTAAACGGGTATTCTCCTTGGCCAAGCTTTCCATCAATAATTGATCGGCGCGGTTAAGCAAAAGTTGTTGTTTAAGAACTTCATTTTCACGCTTAAGTTGCTGGCGAGTTGCCAAAGAGCCAGACATAGAATCCAGCAAGGTGCCGGGCATATTGGCAATATATTGCAGAGGGCTCACAGCCGAGTATAAGTAGACCCTAACCTGATTAAAGGCAATCAGTTTAGTATCGATGAAAATCAAAGAGATAGACAACAAAACGGCGAGTGCGAGGCGTAGCTCTAAAGATGGACCTGGGCCGAAGATTGGTTTCATCGGACATTACCTAAATGAGTTGTCAGCGTGTTACTAGTAGAGCGAAGGGCAACACTGCACCCTTCGCTGTTAAGGCTTATTCGTATTGGAAAAGATCGCCACCATGCATATCGATCATCTCAATGGCTTTACCACCACCTCGAGCCACACAAGTTAGCGGATCATCAGCCACAACCACCGGAATGCCGGTTTCTTCCATTAGCAAGCGATCAAGATCTCTCACCAAGGCGCCACCACCAGTTAACACCATGCCTCGCTCTGAAATATCAGAGGCTAGTTCAGGAGGACTTTGCTCTAAAGCCACCATTACCGCACTAACAATGCCAGATAAGGGCTCTTGCAAGGCTTCAAGAATCTCATTGCTGTTTAGAGTAAAGCTTCTTGGCACACCTTCGGCTAGATTGCGACCACGAACTTCAATTTCGCGCACTTCATCACCTGGATAGGCAGAGCCAATCACATGCTTAATACGCTCTGCGGTCGCTTCACCAATTAAGCTACCGTAGTTACGACGCACATAGTTGATAATGGCATCGTCAAACTTATCACCACCAATGCGTACCGATGATGAGTAAACCACTCCATTTAACGAGATAATCGCGACTTCGGTAGTACCACCACCAATATCAACCACCATTGAGCCAGTGGCTTCAGATACAGGTAAACCCGCACCGATAGCCGCCGCCATGGGTTCATCAATCAAATACACTTCACGCGCGCCCGCGCCCATTGCCGATTCGCGAATAGCGCGTCGCTCCACTTGGGTAGAACCACAGGGCACACACACCAATACGCGAGGGCTAGGTCGCAAGAAGTTGTTATCATGCACTTGCTTAATAAAGTGCTGAAGCATTTTCTCGGTCACGTAAAAATCAGCAATCACCCCATCTTTCATCGGGCGAATGGCCAGTATATTACCAGGCGTTCTACCCAGCATTTGCTTCGCTGCATGGCCTACGGCAGCCACACTCTTAGGACTACCAGCCCGCTCTTGGCGAATCGCAACTACTGAAGGTTCGTTCAGCACGATCCCCTGATCTTTAACATAAATAAGTGTATTAGCCGTTCCTAAGTCAATAGATAGATCATTAGAAAACAAGCCTCGAAGCTTTTTAAACATGGCTGGGTAAATCCTGAGAAATAGTATCGATGATAAGCGATTAAAACTTGGCTAACTTTACCAACGCCAGCCCAGATGAGCAAGCATACTCTCTAGAGAAGCGAAGGATAGTGAGGGCTATCACTCGCATGAGGCTAAAAGCACAACCCAAACTGTCGTTTTTTTGAGCTAAACATCACTTAATAGCGGCGTTGCCGATAAATAATCTTATCACTTTGGCGGAAAACCCCAAATGTGACTTCACCCGCGCCAGCTTGATCGTCGGTATTATCATAGCTGCCGTTACCGTTCCAATCATCCCGTAACCAACTTAACTGCGAGCTTAAATCAAACCAATAATTCACACGCCCCCTGTTGCCCTCTCCCGGAGCAGAAAAGTCAATCCAAACTCGTCCTTGCTCGGCAATACCCGGCGCGCGTAAGCTTACTTGTGATACCCCGCCCCCACCGGCGCTTCGGTAGCACTATTTTTCGGTGAGAAATCTAAAGCAGGCAGATTAAGATTGCTGCAACTGTCCGCTAAACGCAGCATGGACTGGGTTTGATAACGACTCCCATCATAAAACTGCAACAAGCCCTGAATCGCAATGGGCTGTAATTCTGAGCCATAACCATTGCTTAAACTTAAACGCCCATGACGTAATTCCGGCACTGTGCCTAATTCACAATAGGCGCCGTCAATCGGGTCACTACCACAAATAAAGCCACCGCTAACACTGTCTGAGCTGATCACGGCGTCATCATACTGACTAAAAAACAGCGCCAGCTTGCCATCATCTACTGGCACCTGCGGCTGAAGCGGCTTAGCCAAACCAAAGGCTAAGTCTGCTTGCTGATATACGCCATTCAACCACTGCCCAGTGGCAACGTCCATTTGTAAACCTTGATCAAAACCCGCCACTGGCGAGCTACTGCTGAAGCGCCAATGAGAAAAATCGTTGTTTACTGCAAATTTATCGTGAGAATAGTTAGTGGTAATCTGATTACTTAGGCTATGAGCCTGCAAGGTCCAAGCGACTTGCTGTTCAAACTGACCGATATAGCTAAAATTGGCTGCGACGCAGGTCGGTGTAATGCTGGCCGAGCTCAGTTCAAAATGGTGAGGATAAAACATACCTACCTGCTGATTAGCCGCAGCCACCGCATAATCGGCCAAGTTATAAGCCAAATAGCGAGTCACCATCCCCTGATAGAAAATGCTACCTACTTGGTGCCAAGCATTATCTTTCACCGCCAGCACGCCATCTGCTTGGGCGACATCGGCATCGAGCACACCGCCAACAAAGTCGCCTAGTTCACCGCCAACCAAAGAACTGGGAGTCGCCAAACTAGCGCCAATATCTAGCTGTTCAGCTTGAGTCTTAAAGTTAAGGGCATTACAGCTGGTGCCAGCTTGATTGCAGTTGGCAATCTTAGCCACCAGCTCGGCACTAAACAGGGTACCGGCTCGGACAAAAGGCGTATTTTCTGGGTCACTTGGGATGGAGTGTCCATCTTCATTAAGAATATTTTGCCAGGCAAAACGGTCGGGAATAAAGTCGCCGGTTTCGCTTCCTCTTAGGGTAATCGTTTGGCCATCTTGCTGCGAGCCTGCTTCGTCCCAGAAGTTAATGTTTAAACGCCCCACATCGGGATAACGCATATCAATTAGAGCTTCACCGGCAGTAAATTGGCTGTTTAGTGTTGTACGGCTATCATAGGAGCCAGCTACATCGACAAAGTTATCATCACTATTTTGAGCCTGTAATTGGCGTGAGCCAGTCGTTGGCTCTAGATAATCGGTCCATAAGCTGAGCGCTTTTAGCCCCTGATAATTTTCAATTTTAGCGCAACCTGGCCCACCATTTGGGTCTTTACCCACGGCGGTGAGCAGCAATTGAAACTCACTATTGGCCTTATGCGGATTAGCTCTTGCTTCACCAGTACTGGTTCCTAGGAGCTGGGATTGAAAACCGTAAGCGGCAAAGTTCACTACAGCAGTAGCTGTAATGGCACCATCACTTACCGTTAAAGTCACATCTCCGGTTAATGGATGCAGCAAACCCAGTCTCACCTCGCCCTGATCGGCGGTGACAAACTGGTAACTCGCCTGCCCGTTATCCACTCCCGCCTGCAAATCACCTTGCCCATCACCTGTGGACCAGCTACCGCGGTTAGTCGAGGTGCTAAGAGAGACCGTACCTTGAAAACTTTGATCTAAGTCGTCATTAAGTGTAGCCCGAATCACCACCTCATGCACATCGCAAGTTAAGCCAAAAGGCGCAGCGCTAATAACTAAGCCAGGGGAAGGCTGCGCCGTATTACTAGCAAAAGCCATAAAACTATAGTCTTCTGCTACATGAGCTCGCTCGCCATCGCCGTACTGATCTTCTTCGGTAATCATCGAAAAATTGGCCGCATGGTGCTGACAGCGCCGTAGCCAACCACCATTATCGCCGCGACGCTCATTTTTACTGGCTACCATGATGGGAGGGCTAGCAAATAAATCGTTTTGATAGTGGGTGAGATAGTTACAAGTCTGCGCGGGAGATAAAGTACGATCGCCTTGTGAGTGAGTTGTTGAACGACCAAATTGATAATTCACTTGCTGGTTATTTACGCTAATACTGCCCACCGCGGGCTCTGTCGCCAAATAAGCAATGGTCTCGTCGGCTAATTCATAATAAGGAATCGCGTTATTATCTCCCAGGCACTGATCGCGCATCCACGGCCACTCCCAGTACCAATACCAAGTATGTACCTCACTATTCTCTAGCGCTAAACCGATGCCCGAATCACCACCATTAAATACCGACGTGGTGGTTAACCAACATTGATTATTGCGACTCTGTTGCTGATGCAGCACCACCGACAAATTACTGGGAATGCCAAGATTAACGTAACTTGAATTATTAAAAGGCAAAGCGGTATTAGAGCTCACCGTACCGGCTTGCAATGGAGTGCCATCTTGTAGGGTAAATTCCCCTTCATTTACCGCAATCCAGTCAATCGCTAAATTGTTTTCGGACGAGAGAATATTCTCTGGTGGCTCTTCTCTGGACCAGCTAAAGCCAGTCCACTGACCACTAGCATTCTGCAATACCGTGTTAACAAAGACATAATTTGGTCCTTCATTATTGGGATGTACAGGGTCAATTGGCGTCATCAAAAAGACTAAAGGCTTAGTGGTGTAGGGCTGCTCGAAACTAACAATGCCACCGTTCTGCTGCGCCCCAGTGGAGCCAAACTGCAAGTTTAAAGGCTCACGAACCTCCCCATCACATAGAGGAGCAAAGTCCACATCCTCTACATCAGCGCCAATCACCTTGCTTTCATTCTGTATTTCAATATCTCCCAAGGCATGCAGCGCACCGGTCACTTGAGAGCGATATAAAGTAAGGATGTTACTTAAACTGTAACCAACAAATTGGCTGACCGATTCATTATCTAACTGGATATCGCCTTCGGCATAAATGGCCAGTTGACTTGGCTCTCCCGAGACATTGAGACTCGACTGATATTTAGCGTTAAAGCGACCACCAACAAATATTTTAACGGTTCCGTCACCAACAACGCGCAATTCACTTTGGGTGTCTAAATTTACATCACCGGCCACCCAATAGGTCCCCGCCGGCAAGACCAGCGTAGCACGATAACCAAGACTCAGTTGGTCTATAAAGTACTCATCTCGACTATTTGAAAAGGTCAGGGTGGCTTCGCTGCTAGCACTCACCGAGCCAAAATTGTCAGTATTATAATCGCCTTCTCCAAGGGTCGCGCTCTGCCTCCAGTTGAGCGCGACATTTAGACCATTCGCTTTGCTCTCTATATTCAGCAAATTCCCTGCCTCCGCTAAGCGATGGCTAGAGCTACAATACTGATCATAATCTGGGCAGGTGTAGCGATCCGAATTATTATTCACATGCCTAATATTTAGCAGCCCCTCAGCAGAACCATAGATCTGAGCCCACCAGCCAATGGCCAGCTGACTAGAAGCATTTGAAGAAGAAATCACCGTAGGGAAAACCGCGCTGCACTCAACAGCACCTACAGCTTGAGGCCCGATGACAAACAGCAACAACATCAAGCGCAGCAACAATGAGCAACGATTCATAATACCGTCCTCGCCTGAACCACTTGCTGGCGCTGCACTCTGACTTCCCCTTCCCCACATTCGGCCACGGCGTCTAAGTCATAAAAACGCGCTGCTAATTGTAAAACATCACGCTGCTGACAACTTAACTTAACCTTACAAGTGGCAAAACCGGGACCAGCTAAAGCAGGCGCTTCAACCACATCATCACAACTCATAGCTAAGGGGCTAGCCGGGTTGAGTGGAAACAGAGAAAACAAGGCTTGTTCTAGAGCCGAACTGGCGGCTAATTCGGCTCGCGCGCCCAAGACCTCCCAAGCCGCATTGCGAGAGCTATCTCTTAAGATAGTGGTTAAGCCCGCAGTGAGCAGAGCCATCACCACAATAACAAAAATGGCCACCAGCAAAGCGCTGCCGCTTTGCCGTCTAGGGTTGATTAGGAACGACGATATCATGCTGAAATTCCACCACTTCGTTATTTTCAGTAAAGCTAAAGGCCAACTTTACCAAACCATTACGGCTTAAACTGGCATCTAGCACCTGAAAGGGAGGTAAAACCGCACGCGGATCTAAACGGTTTGCCATTAATACACCTTGCAAACTATTTGCCGGTTGGTAGCGCCTTAACTCTGAGCCTGCCACGCAATAGCGTACCGCTTCACTGATCAAGTAGAGCCGCTGAGCAGGCGAGGCACTGCGAAAACTCACCGCAGAATCAAAACTTAAGGTAGATAAACCGCTGCTGGAATCGGCGCTTAAACTATTCACCGCGGCGACCTTGTTCGCCCCTTCGTTGATTAGGCCGTTGGCAGACACCACCTCATCACTGTTTAATACGTAAACCGCCGCCCAAACATTAGCGCTTCCGGGAACCTCCGGCTGACCGCTCCAGCTGACGATCGCGGCACTGGCAGCGGAACGTGGTGTTAGCGGCAAATCAACATAGCTATGGCTAGATAAAGTCGGCACAAAAGTTAAGCACTCGCCAAGGCGTGCTATACCATCGACCCGCGCGCTATTCGGCAGGCTATTCTGCAATTCTCGGCTCAGCCGTTGAATAGCAAAACGCGCCTCACCCAGCAAGACCTGACGTTCGGCTCCGTCGCGATAGATTAAGCTGCCGGTACGAATGAAGTCGGTAGTAGCAAGCGCCAATATACCCAGCAACACCATGGTGATAACCAACTCGATTAAGGTGAAACCGCCCCGCTTACCCATTAGCTCCAGCTTCATTAGTAATTCCACCGATAAGCGCTAAAGGCATATTCGACACCATCGGGCGCTTGTATCCATAAGTCGATGCGTTTGGCTTGATTAATCCCATATTCCGAACTATCAATGGCCACCCTATAACGATAGTTACGGTAATCTTGGCTTAAATCCACTCCCATACTGTCACTAATCGCCAGAAACGAGCCGGCGGTGTCGTAATCATCCACATCGTTGTAGTTTTGCCTTAGCTCCGTCGCCGCATCAGGACCGTAGTCGCTAGCGGGGGTACAGGAAGTAGCTTGGCCATTGGGCTTAAGCTCGCTGCAACGCCATAAGCCCCCGCCCGTATGATCGGACTGCTCATCAAAGGACTTAGACAAGATTTCATTCATCAAACTCGAACCGAGCTCGGCCGCGCGAAATTGATAAACTGGCTCTATGCTTCGCCGCGCTTGCGGCACTAAAAAGGAGCTAATCACCACCAAGGCAATCGCCACCACCACAATGCCAACAATCAGTTCGATTAAAGTAAAACCAGCAGCGAGTTTAGGGCGCATGAATATAGCCCTCGCTCTCGATGATTATCTGTCTGCTTTCCTGCCCTGCTAAATTAATCACACAGGGAAAGGCACTGCATAAACTGGATTCAGCCAAACGCACTCGGCCAAGACCATCAAAATAAACCCGACCTTGGCTCACTTGAATATCACTAAAAACAACTGGCTCTAGAAGATCTGCCGCACTGATACAGGTATTAGCGGAATCTATCCGCCCAGAATAATAACGGTTTGTTTCAATCGCCAAGAAAAAGCAGTCTTGATAATGATTCATCGCCTGAGTTTGCACCAATTGTAAACGGCTTAACAGCTGGGCTTGTAGGCTAGCTTCAGCAAAGCCGCCACGAAAAAACTTAGGAGCCACCGTCACTGCCAGAATGGCGATAAGGATGAGGGTAATCACCAGCTCGATGAGAGTGAAGCCGGAGTGTTGAGGGTAAGGTTTGCTTAAAGAAGCCAAGTGGGGAAACTGGAGATAAAGGCTAGCCGTAGCTAGCCTTAAACTGAATTAACAGCCGGTTACAACTGATACAATTTGCGCAGAAGCCGAGCTGGTCGCAATTGTATATTGCACTTCACAAGCGCCTGAAGCGGGTGTGAAATTAGCTGGTGCTAGAGTAATCGGTGAACCAGAGGCAGAAACTGTCCATTCTTCTGTACTAATGTCCAACCAACCAGCGAGCTGAGTTGCTCCAAAAGCATCCGTATTGGGGTAACCAAAGGTAGTTGATACACTAGTACCATTAGCACCGGAGACATCACCCGATGAAGCTTCAATACCGGCAATAGCTGCCTTACTATAAATAAGATTCGCTCCGCCCTTCACTGCCGCTTCTAAACCTTTCACTGTTGATTCACGAGCATCACCTTGTAAGTTCAAAAATTTAGGCGCAGCAGTTACCGCCAAAATGCCTAAAATGATGATCACAATCACCAGCTCAATCAGAGTAAAACCTTGCTGTTTTGTTACTTTCATTACTATTTCCTTAGAAATTGTTGTTTATATCGTTAATTGGGAATATTGGTAAACACCCGGCCGGAGGCCGGTTGATAAGTAAAATTGTTATAAGTATTTTCGCCGCTGCCAGGATTAAGGTAAGAACCATCACTATTCTTAGCCAAGGCATTTACCTGATAAAATACGCAACGCGTCGCTTCCGCTGCGCCGCTAACCGTAGCATAATACTTGTAGTAGTCTCCTTGCGAACTCACCGCAGAAAAATCGTCGCTGGCACGCGCCGGATTTTGTAAAATAGCGTCCCACACCTTAAGGCACTTAGCCCCAGTTAAGCTGCCTGGATCAACATCTTCATCATCACTGCTCATGGGATAGCCCGGAGCCACGCTGCCATTGGCCAATTGGGCGGCACTAGGCGTAGTTAAATAGACTTTCTGCGCGTCATAAATAACGGAGTTTTTACCATTTTCACTAGGACGCCCTTCCGCTTCCCATTGCGCTCGCGCTAGCGAAACGCCAGTAGCGAAACCACCGGCCACACCTTCTAGGCTAGCCACTTTAGCTTCATCGGTCACGTCAAGAAAACGCGGTAAAGCGGTAACAGCTAAAATTCCCAACACCACGATCACGATAACCAATTCAATTAGCGAGAATCCTGAATGTGGATGCATTCTTGGTACGCTTGAAGAAATCTCTCTCACCTTTTGCATACTCCTTTTTAAGCCTTACTGCACTTGCAATAATACTTGCCCTTGCTGAGCTCGATAAACCAGCGCCAGCGAATGTTTGAAGGTAAATTGGCACTCTTGCTGCGTATACTCTACCAAAGCGGCGGAGGGCTGCTGCAGCCAATCTAAGCCCATCATATCACGCCACAATAACAAGCAATCTTGACTTGAGTTCACTTTAGGCCAGCCTGCTTGATTCATTTGTAAGGTAATACTGTGAATGGAGCCAGTCCCTTCACTACGTTCACTTTCTTGCCAAAAGTTAACAGTCAGCTGCGTTGGTCGAAAACGCGCCAACCACAAACCATGAACTTGGGCTAAGCGGCTTACCCAAATTTGCTGGTACTCTTCTACAAGCTGTTGTTCTGCTTGATCAATTGTCCTAATAAAGCTTCTCAAAAGCAATAAGGTCAACAGCAAAACTATGCTAAAGCTCACAAGCTGAACAAAGCGCTTACGGTTATCATCCAACAATTTTTGTTGGTTCAACTAAGACCCCCTCACCGCGCGCATCATATCCCACATTGGAGTGAAGATACCTAAGGCGAGGATCAATACCATGATGGCCACTACCGCGATCAAAACAGGTTCAATACGCGCCGTTAAACTTTTCAGATCGTAATCCACTTCACGCTCATAAAACTCGGCAGCTTCATTCAATAACTCGTCGACTTGACCGGTTTCTTCACCCACTGCGATCATCTGTAATACTAAGGGAGTAAATAACTCACTGGCCACAGCGTTGCGCAGCAGACTCTCACCACGTTCAATACCACGACGCATCTCAACAATACGCTGTGCCATATAAGCATTATCAACCGCTCCGGCTACTAACGATAGCGCTTGGTTTAATGGCACACCTGCGGCCACCATCATGGAAAAACTTCTCGAGAAACGAGCCAACAATGAACGCTCAATGACCGAGCCAACGATGGGCAAACGCAAGCGGGTTTTATCCCATGACAGGCGCCCCTTAGGAGTTGCCAAATACCAACGAACAGCCACTATAGCGACAATGACTATAAGTAATAACAGCGGCCAATAATGAACAAAAAAGTAGGAGGTACCAATTAAAATACGGGTTGCCAAAGGCAATTCGACATTGAAGCGGCCAAAGATCTCAGCAAATTGAGGGATCACTAAAATGTTCAGAATCACCATCGCGATCACGATCGCAACCATCACAAAGGTAGGATAACGCATCGCGGTTTTAATTCGCTTACGGGTATCCATTTCTAGTTCAAGATATTGAGATAGCTGTAAAAATGCTTGCTCAAGACGACCAGTGTTTTCACCCACATGCACAATACTCACAAATAGCTGAGAGAATACCTTGGGATAATCTGACATGGCCGTAGAGAGGGTTCGCCCACTGCCTAAGGCCTCGGATACGCCAGTTAAGGCGCGTTGTAACAATTTGCTATGCGCCGATTCGGCTAAACCGTTAATAGCTCGCATGATGGGGATCCCCGCTTTGGTCAGCGAGTACATTTGACGAGTAAACACCACCAACTCATCGAGCTTAATATTACCTTGCCATAATTGGCTAAGCTCTATCGAACCCAGTCCTGCATTACCCGACTTGGCTTCGCTGATTTTAATCGGGGTTAAACCGCGCCGTAACAAGTTCTCTGCCGCAGCGTTAACCGTAGCGGCCTCAATGTCACCGCTGACTAAACGGCCATTAGCATCGCGGACTTGATAGCGAAACACAGCCATTAGGCAGACGCTTCCGAGTTGCTCGCACTCGCGCCGTAAAGGTCAACTTCTTCAACTAAACGCAAGACTTCTTCAATTGCTGTCACCCCTTGTTTAGCATAATCCAGCGCCGCCAAAGCTAGCGGCCGATAATGCTTAGAAGCCTTAGCCACTTTTGAAAACTCATCGGGGTCGTTACGTCTTAAGCTTTCCATCATTGCTTCATTGAGCTCCAACATTTCAAATACCCCAATACGTCCCTTGTATCCAGTATAGTTGCAGCTTTGACAGCCCTTGCCTTTATAAAAAACATGCTGGCTCAGATCCTCGTGGCTCACATGCTCTAACCATACTTGTTCCTCTAGCGAAAACTCATGTGGCTGCTTACAGTTTTCACATAAGCGTCTTACCAAACGCTGGGCGATAATCGCGCGCAGCGAACTCGCCACCAAGTAACCCGCCGCCCCCATATCGATCAAGCGTAAGGCGCTAGTGATGGCATCATTGGTATGCAGGGTCGTTAATACCAAGTGGCCAGTTAAGGCTCCCCTTAGACCAATTTCTACGGTCTCTTGGTCGCGCATCTCCCCCACCAGCAGAATATCGGGGTCTTGACGTAAGGTAGTACGTAATACACTGGAGAAAGTCAGGCCAATTTTACTATTCACCTGTACCTGATTAATCCTAGGCAAGCGATATTCTACCGGATCTTCCACGGTAATGATTTTCGACTCAGGCTGGTTAAGTTCGCTTAATGAACCGTATAAGGTGGTGGTTTTACCGCTACCGGTAGGGCCGGTGACCACTATCATGCCGTGTGGCCTATGCAGCTGGCGGCGATAACGCGCCATAATATCGGCCGGCATACCGGTTTGTTCTAAGGATAGGATGCCAGCAGATTGGTCCAATAGACGCATCACCACCGACTCCCCAGCCTGAATCGGCATGGTAGATAGACGCACATCAATAGAGTGACCACGCACTTTAATGTTAAAACGTCCGTCCTGAGGTAAACGTTTCTCTGAAATATCTAAACCCGCCATCAGCTTTAACCGCAGCACCAAGGCAGAGGCAATTTGAACCTCGTTTAGTACACTTTCTTGTAATACACCGTCCACCCGCTGGCGGATCCGCAATACCTTCTCATCGGGCTCGATATGAATATCCGAAGCGCCCACCTGCACCGCGTCTTCAAATAAAGACTGCAGTAACTTCACCACCGTGGTTTCGTTACTTTCATCGGCAGAAGTGGCCAAACCAATATCAAACTCTTCGCTACCGGCGTACTCTTCTTTCAGCTCTTGAGCGAAACCTTCAATTTCGCGAGTACGGCGATAAAAACGGTCAAAGGCTTCTAGTACCTGTGACTCACGCGCCACCACATATTTAAGTTGATGTGGTGCTAATAGCCCAGCTAGGGTATCGATGGCAGATAAATCGGCGGGATCGGAAAGGGCAACGGTTAATACCTCGCCATCCTTATGAATAACCAAGGCTCTAAGCCTGCGCGCATGCACCTCACCCAGCATGACCACGGCATTGGCATCAATGGCTACTTTGGCCAAATCAACAAAAGGAATGCCTAATTGGCGGGCCAAAAATTCGAGAAGTTGAACCTCGGCAATCACTCCTAATTCAATTAAGGTAGCGCCCAGTTTACGGCCAGTTTGTTTTTGTTGCGCTAGAGCACTCATTAGCTCGGCTTCGCTTATCACTTGCTCGTTAACCAGCAAGTCTCCCAAACGCATCCGTAATTTAGGTTGTGCCATGTTATTGCTCCAACTGTTTAATTCGTGAGGCGACAAACTCACTGGAGTTGGCCGATAACTGCCCCACCAGCTGAGCTTGGCGATAAGCACTCAAAGCCTCAGCATAATTTGCTAATTTGTCGTTGGCGATGGCGTAACCCAACCACCAGCGCGTTCGACTGGGCTCGTAACGCAGCAAGCGCTGATAACTAGTTAAGGCCAGTTGCTGTCTATCGAGACGTTGTGCCAAGCCCGCTTGCATCGCGTAGTAGTCGACATGCCCGGCAATTTCTGGACTTGCACCTTCTAGATAAGCTAGCGCCTGAGTCAGTTGTTGTTGCTGTACAAAAATTCTAGCTAGCATCAAACGAAATGAGCTGCGCTGGGGCTGCAACTGCAAGCCTTCTTCTAACAAATTGACCGCTCTGGGAAGATCGCCACTGGCATACACTAGCGCCGCCAATTGCTCCCTCACTTCGTGCGCGCTATGTTCTAACTGCAGCGCTTTGCTAAATTCCACTCTTGCCTGGCTCGGCTGATTTTGTTCTAGCGCCTGAAAGCCGCGCCGCTTATACATAGCGACCCGCTGCTCTACGCTCAACTCTAAAGGCTTTATTTGTAACTCGCCTTCAGCGATTGGCGGGTTGGCCACAGCCTGTTCGGTTTCAGGAGCGGCCACAGGTGGTTTCTCTTCAACCGTGGAGGCCTTAGTGTCGCTTTGAGCAACAACCTTAGCAGGTGTTTGCGCCGCCGCGGGCTGCTCAACTGATTCAGCGACAGCCTCAGCAGGGGCCGTTTTAACATTTTGACTGCTAGCCTGAGCAGAGGAGTTTAGCGTATTTGCCTTCGGCTCACTTGCTGCTTTACTAGGCTGTAGTGATTGCGTTGGAGGCGTCTCACTGGGCTGATTATTTTGCGGTGGACTCACCTCTACATCTATCGCCTGTGCTACCGCTTGCAGGGCTTGGGTTTGCTCTAAGCTAGTGGCTTGGCTACTGGAACCGCTACTAGTCTTGGCAGCTTCACTGATCACTTCAACCTGATGATCCGACTGGAAATCATCAAAATAACGCAGTGCGAGCCAAGCTGAGAACACTAATACCAGCAATGCAAAAGCAATTAACAAATAGACTCTAAAGCTACGCCCGTTATCTTCTACCAAAGGAGACATAGCTTGGGCATTATGCTGCTGACGCTTGTCTAAGTCTTTCAGCATTTGATTAATCACGCTCATTGCTGCTGACTCCAGTAAACCCCAATGGCCAGCACTAACAAGCCAAGCAACAAGCCAAACAAGTAAGCCGACTTCGACTTAGGCATCACCGCATCTTCAGTATCGATGATCGCTTGCTTCACCATTTTCACCGTAATTTGGCTGGCTCCTTGTCCATAACACAGCATCAACACCTTATGGCTTAAAATGTTTATCAAACGAGGTATGCCACGGCTAGCTTTAGTTAGTAGCTTAAGCGATGCTGCATTAAATAACGGCCCGCCACGGTAACCGCTTAAATGGAGGCGGTGTTGAATATAGCTGGCCACTTCCTGTTTTTCTAAAGCGCGCAGTTGATAAGAAAAGGTGATGCGTTGGCGTAATTGGCGCAATTGTTGGCTAGCCAGACGCTGATCTAACTCTGGCTGAGCAAACAATACCACATGCAATAATTTACGTTGCTCGGTTTCTAAATTACCCAACAAACGCACTACCTCTAGCGCTTCGTCACTCAAGGCCTGAGCCTCGTCAATTAATAGCACTACCGGGCGCTGCTGACTGGCAAACTCAATTAAGCGACGATTAATTTGTTCCAATAAGGTATGTGCAGAGCTGCCTTCTTCAACCCTCAGCCCAAGTTCAGAGGCCAGCGCCGCATGGATCTGCTGGGCCGATAAACAAGGGTTAGGCAGGTAGGCAAACTGATACTGCTCGGCCATTTCATTAAGCAGCTTACGGCACAGTAGGGTTTTTCCAGTGCCGACTTCACCGCAGACCTTGATGAAGCCCTCTCCCGATTGCAAAGCGGTTTGCAATACCTGTATGGCCTCATCGTGTGGTAGCAAAGCCTGATATAAGCCGGTATTAGGAGTTAGGCTGAAAGGCGCTTGTGAAAGCCCAAAGTGTTGCAAATAAACTGCCACCGAACGACCACCTATTGTTCTGGATACCAAGTATTAAGCAGCTCTTGGGATTTTTTCAGTTCATTCTCCCAAGTATTATGCGCCACTACCGTAGGCTGAATTAAAATTACTAACTCGGTTTTTTGAGTCGAGGTCACGCGGTTAGTAAAGAGCTCTCCTAAGCCGGGAATAGCGCCAACAAAAGGCACTTTAGATACCACTTCTTGCTGCTTAGAGCTCATCAAGCCACCAATCACTACCACGTCTCCAGAGTTGGCCCTAATCACCGTATCGGTTTCGCGAATGTCACTTTGGGCTAAAGGCAAATCCAAGGTATCACTTGCGCTACCAAAAGATATCACCTTACGCTGCTCTGTCACATCGGTTACTGATGGGTGCACGTGTAACAAGACTTGCCCAGCATCATCAATTTGTGGTGTCACGTCCAAGGCCACCCCTGAAAAGAATGGCGTTAGTTCAACACTAGGGTTAGTCACCGGATTGGTTCCGGTAATGGTGGTGCTGGAAACATCGGTAACAAAGTACTCGTCGGTACCCACTTTAATGACCGCTTTTTGATTGTTCGACGCGGTAATACGGGGACTAGACAGTACATTCACATCCCCTTGAGTTTGCAGTAATTTGACCACCGATTGGAAATTACCCTCAGTAATCGTTAAGGCACCACCGCCACCAATCAAATTACTGATGGCATTACCCGGTAATTGAGAAACGCTATTAAACAACACTTCTGTTGAACCAAACAAATCACCTGCGTTGGTCCAATCGATGCCCTGCTGATAACCATCACTCAAGGTCACTTCAATGATCTTCGCTTCTAAAATAACTTGGCGTTGCAAGTGTTGTTCTGACTGGCTAAGAAAAGATTTAATCATGCGAATTTCATCAGGATAAGCGCGAATGGTAACAAGGCCCGCTTGAGGGCTCACCACCACCATTCGCCCATCCTGAGCGTAAGAGCTATCATTACCATCGTCACGACGCATATTAATGCCAATCATGCCACGCAGAGTTTCCTCTAATTCATACCAAAAACGCGTCTCGGTAGAAGACTCAATTTTTGTGCCGTTAAAGCTATCACTGCGATTTGAGCTATTGCTGTTACTCGAAGAGGAATTAGTAGAGCGATTCGAATTATTGTTTGAATAAGAGCTATCGGAGTTACTGTTATTGTCGTTTTCGTTCGAGGTAATACCACCGGAGTTAATTCGAGTACGGGTATAACCATACCTTTCTAACATTAGGTAATTTAAAGGAATCGTCTCTATTCGCATACCTGCGGGATAAATATGTAGTACCTTGCCGTTGCGCTTAATGTCATAACCATACATATCGGCAACCACATCCAGCACTTCCTTTAAACTCACTTCTTTCAACTGAAGCGAGATTTTACCTTCCACCCCCGGATGTAAGGCCACACTTAGCGGTGAGCCTTTGACTAAGGCAGGAAAAAACGCGCGCGCATCCACATCACGGGCGTTCACATCAAAACGGTGTTCCACTGGCAACAAATTATGTTCGGCTAACGCTAACTCTGGCATTAACTCCGCACTCACCTCTGGCGGAAGCTGAGCCAAGGTTAACGGTTTGACACTGCTTTGCTGAGCCTGATTAATTGCCTGTTTAGCTTCAGTTGGCTCGGGTCTTGAGGTGGTTTGACAGGCTCCCAGCAATATCACACCAGCGCCAATTAACATCCCTTTGATATACATGAATTACTGCCCCTGCCCGGTGAACTGCTTCACCGAAACCTTGTCCAATTGAATCTTATAATGTTTCCCTGCGCGTGCTAACACGACATGATCATGCCCTACTCGAGTTAGGGTATAACCGGAAACGCTCTCTTTTAAAGCGACAAACTGTTGGTTCAGTATCGCCCCGCTTTGCTGTCCATCTTGAATTACCGCCTGCAAACTGGGTAAAACCGCTGTCGACTTTTTATTTACACTACGTTGCGCCACTGGCGGTGCTGTAGGGTCAGTTTGTGCCAATACTGGCATCCCAAAAATCACAACAAAACAGAATATGATTAGCTGCTTAACCACTGATAAAATCCTTGTTAGAACTCAGGGTGTAAATCTCGATGGTGATCTCGGTAGCCGGGTATTCAAGCACTTGATAATCCATTAACTTCCATAAAAACCGCTGGGGCAAAGCCTCAACCTTTTGCAAGTAATCAAGCAAAGAAAAATAACCGCCGCTGAGGCTTAAACGAATACCATGACGATAAAAATTTAAACTTTCTGTCCCTTGCTCTTCAACACTTAATACCGCTTGCGGTGCTAAAGACTCCATAGCAAGTAATTGCAGACCATCAGATTTTTCTAGTAAGCGCTCTAATACGCCAGCCATCTGTTCTACCGAGATTAAGCCCGCATTTTGTGCGGCCAACTCACTGTCGAGCTGCGACAAATTAGACTGCAACTGGCTCAATTTTATAGCTATCGTCTGATTTGGATCTTGGCGAAGCTTGAGCTTGCTTAGTTCAATTAACTGCTCGGTTTCAGCTAAGCTGATTTTAGCTTGGGCTAATTCTCGCTCCGCCTGTTGCTGCTGTTGCATGCTAGGTTCAAGCATAAAGTAATAACTAGGCAAAACGATCAATACCACGCCAGTGAGCAGTATCAATACTCGTTCACGTAGGCTAAGCTCAGCATAAATAGCCTGCCAGCGGTGCCAATGCTCAGTCATTTAAACCTCCTACATTGGCATCTGTAGAGCTACTTAAACTAAAATGCAGCCCCTGCTGTTCATCACGAAATAATTTCAAGCCTGAAAATTTTTGCCTCGCCAAAGGTGGATAATGTTTAAATTGATTCACCCACTTAGGCACAGCATCACTACCACTGGCACGCCCAGCCAACGCCATGGCTCCATTATTGATATAAATATGTTGTAGCCACACTTGTTGGTCTTCTATTGCAGCCAATGCAGATAAAAAAGTAGAAAAGCCGTTATTAACTTCGGCCTGTCCTTGCAAACGTTGTAACAACAAGCGCTTCATGCTTAGCAAGTGCTCAGCTTGTTCTGCTTGCCGCTGCAAACTCACATCAACCGCTCGCTGCTCAATCGCCTTGGTCAATTGCTCAAGCTGTTGCTGTTGCAGCGCGACTCGCTGTTTTTGTTCTGCCACTTGCTGTTGCGCAGTGGCGCTGCGACCTTGTTGCCAAAAAATAACTATCGCCACGAGTAAGCTTAACAACAACCACGCCAACACCGCCTGACCTAACGAAACCCGATCTCGCTTAGGACGAAACTCTTCGGTATAGAGGTTAATGCGAATTTTCACGGCAGTACTCCCGGCTGTAAACCAGCCAAAGCTGGCAACTGGTAATACTGCTCACTAGAATCCAACAGCGGAACCTCTAACAAAGCCACCTTAGGGCTTAGGTTCTGTTGTAATTGTTGAGCAATGGTATCGCAAAATCGACTAGGGATGGCCAGCTGAATGGCACTCACTTCGGGGAGTTTCAGGGTTGCACTAATGTAGTCAATGGAGCGTTGTAATTCTAAGCTCAAACTATCAAAAAAGTTCTGAGTAAACTCAATCTCTTGCATTTTTCCTAAGGCAGAAAAAGCACGTAATTGTCGACTAAAACAGACTTGGCCTTGGCGAACCACAATTAATTCGAGATCACCGCCCTTGGGCTGCCAGAGCAACATCTGACAACGTTCACTCTGCTCTAAAAAATTAACCACGGCGAGGCTTTCTATGGTGATGCCTTCAATACTGATGTCGTATTGCTGAGCCAAGCTAACTAAGTGCTGAATTATACTCTTGCGCACGCACACTACATTCAATTTTTCTCCCGCCATGGGATTACTTGGAGCCGCATAATAATCTATAGCTAAATCGCTTAGTGGCTCACTAAGCATATCTTTAATGGTCCACGGCACCGCCCCCAGAAGCTCTTCATTAGCTACTTGCGGTTTATCCACTTGAAACTGCTGGTAGTGTTGTTTGCCCAAGATAAAAACGATTTGCTGATCGCAGCCCAGCTTGGCCTGTTGACTCAAAGAAGCAAAGGCAGAGCTCCACTGCTCGGCTGAATTTAACTCAAGCTCATAAATGTTCTGTTGGGAATCAGCAACAACCAACACTTCGGGCTGTAGGTAAGCACAACAACGGTTTTTTGCGGCTTTCTTACGCCAAAACGCTAAGCTCATCCTGATCCTTTAGTAATATTTAAGTCATCGCGAACTAGTAGTCTAAACTTTTCGTTTAGTTTTTAAAGCATTAAGCAAGAATTCTGTGCTTACACTCAAGAGAAAAAGCCAGCCCACACTAATGGCTAATAAACCGCACCATTATTTACCGCTTAAATCTAAAATTCCTATGATTTTACTCAACTAAAAGGGCTCAGGCTTACTAAATAAAAAGCCTTGGGCATAATGAACCCCTAAACGCTGTAATACTCGCCACTCTTCATTACGCTCTACACCTAGCGCAACCACCTTCACCCTACCAGCACAACTGGCAAGCATTGAGCTTACCGCTAGCTGATTCACTTGGCGCAGCTGAATGTCGCGCACTAAACTGGGATGTAACTTTAAGTATTCGAGTTTCAACTCACTAATGTACTGAGTACTCACCACCCTTTGTCCGGCCCGTTCTACTGCCAACTTAATGCCCTTTTTATTCAAGGCTTTCAAGCGCATCATTTCGGTGTCATTTAATTGCGAGAGTTGAGTCTCATGAAACTCTAATACCAGTTTTTGGCATTCTTTATAGGGAACAGAGAACACCCATTGCAATAACTCGCGCATTACCGACTGCTTAAGTACGGTTGAAATATTCAAATTAACGCTAATAGACTGGCGCGAGTATTTCACCTGTTTCATGGCAAATGCCAAGGCATGGCGATCAAAATCCATTAACAAACCGCTTTTTTCCGCCCAAGGAAGAAACACCCCAGCGTTAATAACTTCGCCCTGATAGTCGGTGATACGAGCTAGCATTTCTTTGTAACAAACCCGCCCATCTTCATCAAACACATCCTGTTGATAATAGTGCAGCGAATCATTCACCAACACATGTTGCAACAAGGTACGCCAGCGCACCGAACCTTTACCCGTTTGGCTTGAATTTAACTCTCGAGGAATAACATACCAACCATTATGACGCTGGATTTGAGCAATACGTAGCGCGTCCTCGGCTTGCTCAAGCACCAACTGAGCGTCGTCACCATATTGGTAGCCGGCTATACCAATGTAGAAAAAGTCGTCTGCGTCGGCCACTTCCGGCAAGCTAATTCTTTCCAACAATTTCAATACACCCGCGGCGGTATCTTCAGCTTCATCAAGAGTCGAAAGCGGCATCAACAAAGCAAAAGAATCACCACTGTAACGTGCCAAATTCACATCGATGTTGCGTCGCGTATATTGCTTCAATACATCCGCACTTTGCTGCAAGATGGCATCGCCTTCACTGCGAGCATATTGATAATTCACGTCATCCATTCCGCGTAAATAAATCAACAGCACGGCACCAATATGCGCGTCAGCATCACTAATTTCCGCCTCTAATTGATTAAGAAAATGAGTTCGGTTGGATAACTGAGTTAATTCATCAACAAAGGCATTATTGCGAATGATACAATCGAAGCGACTACGCTCTTGACGGGCTTCAATAAGCTCATCGATAAGCAACTCTAAGGCTTTACTGGCCGCGTTAGGCCATTCCTTTGGGCTACCTTCTCGCATGTCACGCAGTCGTCCTGCGATAATTTGATTACCACGAGTTTGTAATAGCTCTGCGCCATACATGATCTGCTTAAGCCAACGGAATACAACAATGAGGCCCAAGGCAACAATCAGCAAACCACCACCGATGCCCAGCATCGCTTCAGGCTCGTAAGTCAGCCGCTTAAACGGACGTTCCACCCAAATTTGCACATAGAACTCTGGATGAGCCAGCAAGGGATAACGATAGGCGATTAAATTTTTACTGCTTCCGGTGTAGTTAAGCTCGCGAAAGGTATAAATCACCCCTCCTCGGTTAGCCACTTCAAGCACTTGAATATTATGAGCGCGTAGCCAATTGGGTAGCCATTGAGCAAATTCGGGGGTGTCAGGCTGAACGCTGAGCTGATTATCGAGAACCTCTACCACCGAACGGAGTTGGTGTTGCTGCTGATTAAAGGCCAACTGGCGAAAGGTAAATGCGCCTCCAAGTAGCACTAGCAGCACGGCTATCACCACGCAGCTAATGGTAAATATAATAATCCTACTGGAGAACTTCATTCAGGGTGATCCTCACCATCTAACCAAGTTAGCTTGCCATCCCTTGGCAAAGCCTAGGCTAGAGTATATCAGTTATTCAAAAATTGAGAGACAAAACCCAAAAGACCAGCCGTAGCTGGTCTTTTGCTAGCCAATAATGATGCCTTAAGGACGCAACATTCGCTCGCCGCGACTCATACCACAAACACCACTACGTACCACTTCTAAGATCTCTGTTGATTGAGATAAGGTTTTAACGCAAGCATCTAATTTAGCGCTATCTCCGCTCATCTGCATGACATACAGATTAGGCGTTACATCTACAATCTGACCGCGGAAAATATCGCTAATCCGCATCACTTCTTCTCGAGCAGCACCAGCGGCGCGCACCTTAACTAGCATGATTTCACGTTCAACATGCTCGGCTTCGGTAAGTTCTGACACCTTCAAAACATCAACCAATTTATTCAATTGCTTGGTGATTTGCTCAATGGTGTTGTCGTTACCAAAAGTACAAATAGTCATTCGAGACAAGGTGGGATCTTCTGTAGCAGACACCGTTAGTGAATCGATGTTAAACCCACGCTGTGAAAACAAACCGGTTACGCGAGACAAAGCGCCGGCTTCGTTTTCTAGTAAAACTGAAATAATTCGGCGCATTATGTTCTCTCCGTTTTGCTTAACCACATATCTTTCATCGACTCGGTCTTAATTTGCATCGGATAAACATGCTCTTCAGGGTCAACCATGATATCCATAAACACTACCCGATCTTTCATCGAAAAGGCTTTTTCCATCGCCCCTTCCAGCTCATCGGGGTGATCAACTTTGATGCCAACGTGACCGTAGGCTTCGGCTAACTTAACAAAGTCTGGTACCGAATCCATATACGAATGCGACTGGCGTCCACCGTAGAACATTTTTTGCCATTGTTTAACCATGCCCAATGAACGGTTATTCAAAGACACAATTACCACCGGAATATTGTACTGTAAACAGGTAGATAACTCTTGAATGTTCATTTGAATCGAACCATCGCCGGTGACACAAGCTACCGTAGCATCGGGGAAGGCTAACTTCACCCCCATGGCCGCAGGGAAACCAAAGCCCATAGTGCCCAAACCACCGGAGTTGATCCAACGACGCGGCTTATCAAAGGGGTAATATAGAGCTGCAAACATTTGATGCTGGCCCACATCCGAAGCCACATAGGCTTCCCCTTTGGTCACTTTATACATCGCTTCAATAACTTGCTGAGGCTTAATTAAGTCTTCACTTTTGGCGTAGTCTAAGCACTTACGGCTACGCCATTGCTCAACCTGCTGCCACCATTGTTTAATACTATCAGCATCATTTTTAGCGCCAGTCTCGGTAATACAAGCCAACATTTGGTCGATAACCGCATCTACCGAACCCACAATAGGAATGTCGGCATGTACCGTTTTAGAGATAGAAGTAGGATCAATATCAATGTGTAAAATCGTTGCGTTAGGGCAGAACTTAGCCACATTGTTAGTCACCCGATCGTCAAAACGAGCACCCACTGCAAAAATCACATCGGCATTATGCATCGACATATTGGCTTCATAGGTACCATGCATACCTAACATACCAATGAAACGTGAGTCGGTAGAAGGGAAGGCGCCTAAGCCCATTAGTGTTGAGGTCACCGGCATGTTGAATAAATCAACTAGCTTAGCAATTTGCTCACCAGCCGCAGCGGTAATGGCACCACCGCCCAAATAAAGAACCGGACGCTCTGCCTCGGCCAACACTTTAACTGCTTTTTTGATTTGACCTTTGTGACCAGTAAGCGTTGGATTGTAAGAGCGCATGCTGACCGACTTGGGATATTCGTAATCAAACTTCAGCAGTGGATTTTGTACATCCTTAGGCAAGTCAATCACCACCGGACCGGGACGACCACTGGCAGCAATGTAATAAGCCTTTTTGATAGCTTGAGGAATATCTTCTGCTTTTTTAACTAAAAAGCTATGTTTTACCACTGGGCGAGAAACCCCGATCATATCGGTTTCTTGGAAAGCATCTTGACCAATCAAGCTGGTTGCAACTTGGCCAGACAAAATCACCAGTGGAATCGAATCCATATAGGCAGTAGCAATACCGGTAATGGTGTTAGTCGCACCAGGGCCAGAGGTGACCAATACCGTACCGACTTCTCCCGTTGCCCGCGCATAACCATCTGCCATATGCACAGCAGCTTGCTCATGACGAACTAAAATATGCTCAATATCGCTGTTGTCGAACAACGCGTCATATACATCTAAAACTGAGCCGCCAGGATAACCAAAAATGTGTTTAATACCCTGATCTTGCAAACAGCGGACGACCATTTCGGCGCCGGATAACTTCTCCATGTTCAAGCCTCCAGGCTTTAATTATTGTAATTTTGGGGATAACTAGTTTGTGTTGCAGGAAATGGACTAAAAATTGCCTCTTCCAAGCTTAGCACTTTAACGTTTCTTGCCCCCCAGCGTCTATGCTTTTGTCCGCTCTTTCTAAGCTTTTAAGCAGCGCATCATATAAACAGGGAACATCCAGCTAGCTTGATGTTACTATTTATAACCACGATAAAAACAAAAAGCCGAATAATAAACAAGTTATCACTCGGCCTCTTAGCATTAGCATAAAGCTATTAGCTATTTAATAGTATCATGTTCTTCAGTTAACCAGATTTGCTGCTCAGGGTCTGAGTCTTCACTTAAAGAAATACTCACCCCCATATCATACAACTCTTGCAGAGTAATGTTGTTGGCTAACTCCATCACTTCTCCATCTTCATTTGTAAAACGCATAACACCTCCCGCGCCGTTATCCCAACACTTTTATTTTAGCCCAAGATCCCACATTTTCACCGTAGTCACTGAGCATATTGTCCAATAACATTTGACTTACAGCTGGGTAACTCACTTGCTGCCACATCTGTTTTGAGAGGGACTTTAAATCTTGCCATTGCTGGTTATGGATCCTCTGCGCTAAAATTTTCGCTACGTCAGGATAATGAACCGGTTCGCTTCTATCCTGTTGTAACCAAGCATCCAAAATATACGGCTCTAAACTTTCCGTAACTTGCCCCAAGCCAAGACTTTGTAAAGTATAAGCATTACTGAGTTGTTCAAATTGGCCAAACAGAGGCTTAACTAACAGTTTCTTTCCTGCAGCCATGGCCTCTGAAGGCAACTCAAAACCGGCATTACAAAACACCCCCGCACAGGCGCTTAAATGCTCAATAAACCCTTCCCGGGCAATCGGCTGCAATTGAATATTGTCGCGCTTATGCGCTTGTTTGATATCAGGGTGGTAACAAATAAATTGGTAACCAGTGAAGCGCCCTAACAACTGACAAACTTCAGACAATGATTCGAAAGGCAGATACACCAAGATTTTGCCATTGTTTGACAAGTGCTCTAGGTTTGCTACCAAAGGCGGAATAATGGCTTGATTGAAGCTACACCAGTGCACCCCTAAATTATACTCACAAGGCGCAAAATACCGGGTGAGCAAACGATTCCATAAGCCCATTTCTTTACTGGGAATATCGTAAAGAAAAGCCGCTTGATGAGAAATGGACAAGCTAGTTAAGCCTTGGCGCTTGGCCGCCCAAGCACTCACTGGCTCGAAATCGTTAATCAACAAGTCATAAGCAGATAAGTCTAATTGCGCTACATCTTTGGTGAAACGAGCCAGCGACAGTTGTTTAAGCGTAGCCCAGCGGTCAATTCGTCCCCGCCGATGATGAAAACTTATCCCTTTCACACTGCGGTAGTCACCAAACTCTTCCACCTTAGGTGCAGGGCCAGCCCGGCCTGACATAAACACATCAACATCGATGCCTTGCTGACGTAATGCGCTACACAACAAACGCGCTCGAGTAATATGCCCGTTGCCAGTACCTTGTACCCCATACAGAATTCGCATTATTTGCCTACCTAGTTAATGCCAAAAACAATCAACAAGCCCAAACAGGCACCCGCCAATACGTCACTAATAAAATGCACCCCAAGTAATACTCTGGAGCAAGCCACCAAACTCGCCCAAACAAAAGCTACGAGCGCCCATGCAGGAAAGGTTTGCGCGATGCATGCGGCCATCACAAATGCTCCAGCGCTATGTCCAGAAGGAAAGCTAAAACGGTCAGAAGGTCGAATAAACACCGGTAAGGATTGCGGACGGTCGCGCCGAAATAGTTGCTTCAAGATTAAGTAACTAGCTAATTCAAGTGCAAAAGCAGGCAGGGCTAATTGAACAAACACTGTGGCATAAGGGGTAAAAGCCAACACCACAGCAAACACCGCATAATAATAACCATCTGCCGAGTGTGAAATCACTCTGGCGCAGGCTGCAACCTGGCTGTTAAAGCGGTGCCCTAAGCAAAGTGAAGATACGGCATAATCCCATTGGCTGATTCTTTGTAACATAGCAAGCTCCTTCTTCGGCCTGCTATCAGACTGACTAAGCAGCTTTACCGAGAAATGAAGCTAAATTGACAAAATCGTGACAAGAATTAACAAGGTCGATTTCAGTGACAACAGCGGCAGTCTAGATTTTTTGCTCCCACCTAAATAGCTCATCCCCCTGCAACACCAGCTGCGCCTCTGCTAGCTCAGCGCAGCCCAAGCAACACATGATCTTAGCTAAACGTGTTGCCTCTATTCCACGCCAACGACGCAGCGGTGAATAAGTCCACTGAAACAAGGGCTGTAAAAGCGTAACTATTTGCTCGGATAATCGTGGCACTTCTCGCTTTCCTAGCAAAGGACCAGGGCGAACAAGTACTAAGAAAGGAAAAGCCAAATCACCTAAGACCTGCTCCAAGGCACCTTTAGTGCGTAAATAATGAGACGCCGAATGAAGGTTAGCCATCAGCGAAGAGACCACGACACACTTGTCCACGTGGTTGGCGCGAGCCAACGCGGCAAATCGACAGGGCAGGCTTAAGTCAACTTCAGCTAAGGCCTGCCGGCTACCCGCTTGGCGTCGAGTAGTGCCGATGCAAATAAACAAGCACTGTCCTTTTATTTCTCCTTTCCAAGCGTCAATCGCCTTAAAATCAACTTCATATTGTTGCAATTTGGGGTGTTCAAAGGGCAAACAGCGGCGCCCAAAGGTTCGTACTAACTGCCACTCAGGTGCCTCTAATAGTTGCTCTACCAAGGCCCTACCGACTAGCCCTGTGGCACCTATCACAATCGCAACTTTACTCATCGCCTTCTCCCCAATAACCAACGGAAACAGTAGCTCTATTTGAGGTTAGCCAGTAAACTTCTGGCTTGCTAAAATAAGCAATTAACACTGCTATATGCAGTGCCAATAAAATAACAATGCCTTACAGCAACACGGCAAACACTACTAACGATAGACAAGGATGAATAAATGTCTGACCTAGTCAAAATTTTTGATACTACCTTACGCGATGGCGAGCAGGCACTTGCAGCCAGCTTAACAGTAAAAGAAAAACTACAAATTGCTTTTGCTTTAGAACGCCTAGGTGTAGACATTATGGAGGTGGGATTTCCCATTTCATCACCCGGTGATTTTGAATCGGTGCAAACCATTGCCCGCGAAATTAAAAATTCAACGGTTTGTGCCCTATCACGAGCGCTCCCCAAAGATATCGACGTGGCAGCAGAGGCCCTCAAAGTAGCCGAGGCCTTTCGTATTCACACCTTTATTTCTACCTCAACCGTACATGTTGAAAGTAAACTCAAACGTAGCTTTGACGACGTATTAGACATGGCAGTTAAAGCAGTTAAACATGCGCGTAACTATACCAACGATGTAGAGTTTTCTTGCGAGGATGCGGGTCGCACTCCCATCGACAACCTCTGCCGCATGGTAGAAGCCGCGATTAAAGCCGGAGCCACCACAGTGAACATCCCGGACACCGTGGGTTATACCGTACCTAGTGAGTTCGGCGGCATTATTAACACCTTATTTAACCGTGTACCGAACATCGACCAAGCCGTGATCTCAGTACATTGCCATGATGACTTAGGCCTATCGGTAGCCAACTCGATCACAGCCGTACAACAGGGCGCACGACAAATTGAATGTACTTTAAATGGCATTGGTGAACGCGCGGGTAACTGTTCACTAGAAGAAGTGGCGATGATCATCAATACCCGTAAAGATCAATTAGGCGGCTTAAGCACCAATATTAAATCTCAAGAGATCTATCGCGCCAGTCAATTGGTTAGCCATCTTTGTAACATGCCAGTTCAAGCCAATAAAGCGATTGTGGGCAGTAACGCCTTCTCTCACTCATCAGGCATTCACCAAGATGGCATGCTCAAAAATCAAAATACCTATGAGATTATGACCCCTGAGAGCATTGGCCTAAATAAAAACAGCCTCAATCTCACCTCCCGCTCTGGTCGCCATGTGATTAAACATCGCATGCACGAGCTAGGTTATACCGAAGAAGACTTCAACCTAGATGAGCTCTATGACAGCTTCTTAGCCTTAGCGGACCGCAAAGGCCAAGTTTTTGATTATGATTTAGAAGCCTTGGTATTCTTCAATAACTTACAAGATGAGCCAGAATTCTATCGCTTAGAATACTTAAGTGCACAAAGTGGCTCCGATGTAGTCTCCACAGCAACGGTTAAATTAGTCGCAGGAGAGCAAACCATTCTTGATGCTTGCACTGGTAACGGCCCAATTGATGCTGCTTATCGCTGTTTACGTAAGATTACTGGCTACGACATTAAGATCGATGACTACACCATTGAAGCGGCTGGCGGCGGAAGTAGCGCAGCTCAAAAGACAGATATCAAAGATGCCTTGGGTAAGGCAGATATTGTGGCCAACTACCAAGGCCGAAAATATCACGGCATGGGCTTAGCTACCGACATTGTAGAAGCCTCGGCCAAAGCTTTTGTGCATGTACTCAATCATATCCACCGCGCTGAACAGATTGCCGAGCAAAAACAGTCTAAACTCAGTTAAACAATATGAGATACCGGAGCAGAATGTGAATAAATACATAATTGCTTTATTAGTTCTCTCCGGTTTTTTATCCTTCACTACCACAGCTGAACAACTCAGCTTTAAACGTCATGCTGGGCATTACAGCTATCTATGGCAAGATCAGCAAGGTAACCAGCAAGCTCTTGAGTTTAGTCTGCTCAATTATCCTCACAAGCTCACCAAATTTATTCAATTTCGCCCCGAGCAAGCACAGCAATATGTACAGAATCAATTAAAACCCCAGTTGAATCAAATCGATCCTCGCCAGGCTCGAGTCCAGCTAAATCAAAATGGCGGAGAGTTAAGTGTGCAGTTACAAGGGGACGATCCAGCATTAATCAAACAGCTCGCAGCTAGCCTAAACCAGCAAATTGACCAACATTATCAAGATTACCTTAGCCAACATTACTTTATTGAGCATCGTGGTGTTGATGGGGTTTTAGGCATTATGCCTGATCATAATCGCTTCGCGAAAGAAAGTGCCGAATATCTGTTTAGCTGGCTCGATGCCAGCCTGCAAGCCTTGGCAGATAAACGATCAGACCCACGAGCGGTGGCCAACTACCTACTAGGCTTTGTTCAATCCATCCCTTACCACGCATTGCGCTCTAAAGATAGATTACGCGGAGCAGGCTACCTTACTCCCATCCAAGTAATAAGAAATAACCTAGGAGATTGCGATAGTAAAACCACGCTCATCGCCAGCGCCTTAAAAACCTTGTTTCCACGGCTAGGCATTGCCATAGTATACGTGCCTAACCATGCCTTGCTGGCCTTGCGCCTCCCCGCACAAGGCAACGATGAAAGCATCACTATTATGGGGGCAAATTGGCTGCTAGCCGAACCGACTGGCCCGGCACTTTACCCATTAGGTAAAGCAGCCCCCTCAAGTCTCCGATTCATTCGCTCCGGTATGTTTACCTATCAGCAAATGGATTGGACACCTCCGGTGTTTAAGAAAGCGAGCTAAATTCTATCGCGTAGTCGATGTCGCCGGCGTCAGCACAGCGAACTACCTTCCCTTTAGCGCTAAACGGCGCCACGCCTTCACCACTCAAAGCAACTTCTATCTCATCACCAATAGCCAACTTAACATCTTTTAAGCTAATGCCCATTCCCGTTGCACTTAAATCCTTGCAAAGGCCCGAATAACTTTGCTGACCAACCCACACTTTTAGCTCAGCATTAATCAGCATTCGATGAAAGGCCCGTTTATTAGCTTCTCCAATCATATTTTTCTCACTATAGTTTTTCTTCTGCAAATGAGGCTAAACGGCTTCTTACTACACCATTTAAGTACACGTTTGCACTACCATCAAAATCTTTGAATCGTTCAACGATATAGGTTAACCCCGAAGTCACCGCTGATAAATAGTTACTATCAATTTGAGCTAAGTTACCACAACATACTAATTTAGTACCCTCACCACAGCGAGTGATAATGGTTTTTAGCTGAGAAGCGGTTAAATTTTGGCACTCATCCAAAAATACAAAGGCGTTTTGAATACTGCGCCCACGCATAAAGTTAACCGATTTAAACTGAATATTAGCCTTTTCCATAATATAGTTTAATGAGCCAGACATGGACTCATCATGCTTATGCAGAACCTCTAAGGTGTCGGTAATAGCAGCCAACCAAGGCGCCATTTTCTCTTCTTCGGTACCGGGTAAAAAACCTATAGATTCAGCAATTTCAGGGGTATTACGAGTGACAATGATTTTGTCATAAATACCTTTTTCTACGACCATTTCTAAAGCGGCTGCCATCGCTAGCAACGTTTTACCACAGCCGGCGGGGCCGGTGAGAATCACCAAGTCAATATTGGGGTCAAGCAGCGCATCAAAGGCCATGCCCTGATAAATATTTTTGGGATGTACGCCCCAAGCATGTTTAGCCATCAAGCGCTCATAACCTAAATCTAATAACTCAACGCTTTCTTCAGTTTTATTCATCACTCGAGCAGCAAAACTCTGAGTATCATCAATCAGGTACTGATTCACATAACATGGCCCAATAACCTCAGCATCTATAACATGGTGAGTATCACGCCCTTCTGCGCTACTCTCACAGTCCTTAACTCTTCCCCAAAAACTCCCTTCAAATTCTACAAAGCCTTTGGCCAACAAACGAATATCATCAATCAGCTGGTCGGTACGGTAATCTTCAACTCGCTCCATACCAGCACCTTTCGCTTTCAGGCGCATATTAATATCTTTGGTCACCAACACCACTTGTCTGGGGTGATGTTTTTTTTGCAGGTAAATCGCTGCATTTATAATTCGGTTATCAGGTTCATCCGCGGTGAAATTTTGTTGGTTTTTTTCCAAAGCATGATCGGCAAAGATCGCAACCTTACCGTGGGCTTGATTATCAGCCTCATTTTGTAGCTCTACCCCATTAACAATTTGTTCTGGGCTGGCAGAGGCAAACACATCTTCCAATGAGCGAATCGCAACTCGGGCATCGCGACTAACGTCTTTCTGCCTATCTTTAATACGATCTAACTCTTCGAGTACCGTCATCGGAATGACAACATCATGCTCTTGAAAGGAATATATAGCGAGGGGTTCGTGCAATAGCACATTAGTGTCAAGAATGAACAGTTTACTTGGAGCGTTATTTTCCATATTTGCCCTCCATAGGCCATCAGGCGATGTGAGATTACTGCAAACGTTCAATCTCAGGCTAATCTATCCCGATCACCTTTACAAACCTTTCCTATTGGCAAACTGCTCAAGTGAGCAAATATTAAGCAAAGAAACAACTCGCCGAGTGAAGTATACAAACTGAAACCAACTGAGATACAAGCCTAATAAAGTTTTAAAGAAAGAAACGGGGGTTGGCAAAATTTAGTCATATTTCAAGATGAACCTATTTAAGAAAAGTAACCATTGAAACTGCGATAAATGCGGGAGGATCTGAAAACGTGCGGGAAAATTAGGTTCCAAATGTTAAAGCTCGTTTCACTATGTGAAAATAACATGTATTTTCATGACGCCTATCCTTTCATTCGATTTAGCTTCCATGTTAATGTCTAATGCATCAACTAAGTTACAGAGTAACCAACCTGTATACCCATCGTATGGCATACATTCCAAATCAAGCATGAGTAATTATTGATGATCATAAAAATTGAAAAAAATGCTGATATTGTTACCTATCAGTATGATGATAGTGTCCAAGGAAATATCCCAGATATAACAAGTGATACAACGACAGCCGCCAGTGTTGCAAATAGTTTATTTGCGGGACTGCCTACTACTGGTATTTGCACCGATACAGCTCCTCTAGATTACACTCTATACATCAATTTAAATGCAATATCAGAAATAAGAGTCTTAGATAATTTCGATAATATGTATGCACTCTCAAACGCCTTAACTGAAGGCTGTACCAAAGTTATCGTATTTGGCCGCGGATTGCAGAGTACAATAATAGCTTTTAATAAAAACTCCGAGCATGAATATTTAAGGTTAAAGCAGGAAATAGATAAGGCCTATTCAACAGCCAAAGAATAATCGGCATGGTGAAACTAAGTGACAAACTCTGTTTGAAAGAACAGGAAATAATTAATGATGTGCAAAGGAACGGTTCTCAACATACCGAATACGAGATCAAAATGCTGCAAGCCACCGGACGAAGTAAAGTTCTGTCCGTGAGATTGAATCGCCAATTTCGTATATTATTTATACGCGGCGCTACAAACTGGATTCACTTTAAGACTGTCAACAGAAAAGATTTAAAGCATGAAGCACGCAACATCTGAGAACGTGCTTTTTACTACTCCCCAAACAACCCTAACTGCATTTTGTCTTTGATGCGCTTCTGCATTTGTTTGGTTACCGAATAAACCCATTGCTCCGATACGCCATATTTTTTGGCTAGAGCTTTATGGTTGCGGCCATTAAATTCACGGAATATTGAGTGGTGTAGTAAGGCAGTTTCCAGTTCTTTGCCTTTGGGGATGTAAAGCGTTTCGCCTCCGTAAGCTTTACGAATGTGGTCAACCACGCTGTTGGCCAGTTCCGAAGCCTGCTCTTCACTGAGCGTGGTCATGTTCGTTAAGCCCTCGCAAAGGTGCGCCTGTATATCCAATAAAAAAGTAGCAGTACGCTCTTTTAAGTCCTCAGCGATTAGCTTATCGATGTTCATTAATATGCTCCTTCCTTATATAAGGAAAGGATTTTGCTCAAGCTCTGGTAAGCGCGTTCTAAATCCGCTTGGCTCACCTTGCTCAAATTCTCCAATACCTCATGTTGAATCCAATCAATTTCGCCAATGTCTTCCTTTATATAGGCAGCGCTAGGTAAACGCTGTGCCATTTCGGGCACAACCTTAAGTAACTCACGGCGATGCCATTGCTTTATTTGCTCAATCAATTGATGCACCACGCCACGCGGTAACCATTGCAGGCTATCAACGGGTTGTGGCAGCAAACGTTTAGCTGCCGTTAGCGCCCAAGCTTCAAAAGCAGCGTCACTTTTATCACGTAGGCAGTTTAGGTGGGCCAGGCTTACCCACACCTGCTTAAGTTTTTGAAGCTGAGGCGTTGCCATTGGCTTGGCTTTCTTATTTGTCGCTTGAAGCTTAAAACCATGGCGCTGCATGAATGAAAGCACCGTCACCAACTCGGGGATCGCCATCTCCTTTAAAGAGGCTTTACCTGTCAGCTGCATTAAGTTGCTGCGGTAGCTGTCTTCATCCATGGTCAACTGGGTTTTGGCTACATTAATTACCTTGATGTACCAGCCCTTCGGGCGATAACCAATCTTGCTCATGCCGCCCCCTAAAGCTTGCTAATATCAAGCGGGAACTGCTGATACTTGCCGTTATTATCACGCTTATACAGGCGCAAATAACTGCTGGTACCGGTCACTTGAATCGAGTCAGCCAGCGCATCCATTGCCGCCTTCCACTCTTCATCATCAATGCTTAACTGGCGTAGGCCTAGCACCTCATTCACATCAATATGGCCTTGTTTATTCACTCGAAAGGCGTGCTCTACCAAGGCGCGAATATTGTCGTTGGCACCGTCGGCACACCAACGCTCAATGCACTGGTCTAGTAGCGCCTTGGCCGCCAGAATGCGCTCATCAAACACCCGATGTTCTCCAATAGCGCGTTGGACCTTAAACTTACCGTCATAGCTCAACAACGACACATTACCCTTGGCACCGCCAAACTTCACATTATGCTCAGCCGCGCTCACGTCTACAAAATCGGTAATCTCAGCCATATACTTAGCTTTAAACGCCGCCAAGCCTTGCTGTAGCAACATGGCTTCTTCCACCATGTTGCAAACCAGTTCGTCCCGAACTAGGTCTACCGCTTTAATTTGGCTCTCTGGTACCAAATGGCCAGCTGCGTTGGTCCGGTAACCCGCGGGTGTTTGTTCATTGTTCATTGCATTCCTCACTTATCTTAATTAATTCAGCCACACAGCGGGGACATGCCACGGTGTTATCCTCATTACGGCTTAACACTCTGCGCCAGCCGCGTAGGTGAAGCACTCGCATAGCCCCATCTTGAGAAAACGCATCCTCAGCTTGCACCCGTTCTTCGCGGCCACAGCACACGCACTCAGCGCTTAGGCCGAAAAGTAAATTTCCACCCGCGTGTTCAAAATCCAACTCCTGTACTTGCAGCGGCATTGCTAGGCTCTCCATTCCACTAAACATCCTTTGTATATCGCCGCCAAAATGCGTTGCGGGTCGCCGCCTAGGCAGCGGGTAGTAATCGCTTCGGCTCCTTTGGGGCCAAGTGCTTTGGTGGCCGTTCTATTTGAATGCGCGGACGCGCATTCCCCAGTTGCATGCCATTTATTTTTAAGCCCAGCGCATCTAAACCCTTCACCGCATTTAGCGCCCTGCTCAAACGTTCGGTTATTGCATCGTTACTCGCTGTCATGTCACACCTCCTGGAGCATGAGTTTTTCAGTAATCACCGGCTCACCAATTTGCGCGGCAATGTTTAATGCTCGAATCACCACGTTATTCACCGTTAAGGGATAAGAGCGATCTTCAATTTCCTCAGCGTTTGCCGAATTAAGGCCTAAGCGCCGCGTTAACAGGCACTTACCACGAATAGTTTTAAGTGCGTCTTCCTCAAACATGCGGCTTACATCCATGCCCAGGCGGGCAAACTTATGGGTAACATAGGCAGGAATATCAAAGCCCAAGGGCGCAACCTGGTATTGAGCACAACGCAGGGTAAATTCACGCACGTAATCACCCGCCAACTTATGGCGAAGCTCGGGTTGGCCAATCAACACCACGCCCATCACCCGTTGAAAACCGCTGGTGAGTTCCCACACCCGCTTAATCAGTTTGATCACATCACGGGTTAAGTCGTGGGCCTCATCAATAATCAGCACATGGCGGTGGCCGTTCTCGGTGCTTTCAATCAGCGCATCTTCAATTTTGGCGTCGCGTTCTTCGCCATTCATGCCAGCGCAGTTAATCTGCAGCTTGCGGCAAATGGCCGCACTAATGCCCTCGGCGGTGATCTTCTTACGGTCAATGCGGCGCGGCTCAATAATCACCAAATCGCGGTTATTTTGCGCCATACGATGCAGAAACAAATGTTTAAGAATGGTTTTGCCACTGCCACATTCACCAATCACCGCCAACATGCTGCCAGCGCTAGCCGCTGTGGTAATTTCCTCTAATAGATTGCGGTTCTGGCGGTTCAAAAACACATCTTGTTCACCACCAATTTCATTTTGAAACGGGTCACGGCTTAACTTAAAAAACTGTTTTGCTTGCTCGGTTAGCATTTCTGGCTCCCAACATTCTTCATCATCTTCAACAACAGGCTCCGCAATCGGTGCCCAAATTCCTTTTAGCTGTGCGGGCTTAGCGCCTGCTTCTTTCAATGCTTGCTCGGCTAAGGCCTTTAGGCGCTTGGCATTGGCTCGCACTGGCCACTCGTTTTTGTTAATAATTTTGCTCAGGCCTGCTGGGCTAATACCCATGGTTTTTGCTACACACGCCTGGCTAATCGGTAACTCACTTAACAGTTGGCCCAAGGCCAAAACATCACTCACACTTAACTCCCTCTAATTCACTGCTCGTAATGGGCTCTCAGAAGCCTTAATGCCCTGGGCAACTTGCTCAATAATCCCGGTTAACTCACTTTCATCTACCTCGCCCAGCTCACGCAAGAAGGCCGCTTCGGGGGCGTCTAAGGGGCGATGTAGCGCCTCGCTAACGCGCTTGCGCAGGCTCAAGTTGTCCAGCATCACGGGGGCAAGCTTAGGCTGAGTAAACTCGGGCACTTCAACTTGTTCACCTTGGGGTTTCATCGCAGCGGGTTGGTTAATGTCTTTAAGGTGAGAATGGGCATTTAAGCTGCCATTAAAGGGCACGGCTTTTTTCTGCTTAGCCTTTTTGATCTCTTCATCGCTCATGCCAGGGTAAGCGGCGCGTTCTGCCTCTTTGCGGGCAGTATCTACAGCGGTGTCGGCTTTAGCTTTATGCGCTTCACCAATCACCGGTGCATCAATGCGGAAGCCCGCTTCATCCACCGCCAATGGAGTCACCTCATGCCACATCAAACCCTCAGGCATGCTTATACCAACCAGTACCGCCGCATTAGTGCCCACCAATAAGGGCGACACTTTTACCTTTAGGCCAACATAAATGCCCTTTAAATCGGCCACGTCATAAGGTAGCGAGCGGCCAGCAACGGGGTGATCAATGGTAATGGTCAGGTTCGGCTTAACCGTGCGCAGTTGCGGTTCTTTACGCAGTAAATAACTGCACACCTCTGCAGGGGGAGTAAGCGATAATGCTGCTGGTTTTCGGGTCGCAAAATTTGCTGCCACACACTTAAGCGCGGCTTCTTGTGGCGGGTATGTAACGAGCAGTAACCAGGCACGAGGTTGGCGTTATAGGCATCTTGCCAAGCCTCCACGCTGGCATTTAACTCAGCCACACTGTTTACTGGCTCTAGCAAAATGCGGCTCTCGAAGGCTTTTTCAACAATATTGTTGGCCACTTCCACCGCCCCTTTAGCGCGGGCGTTTTTAGCCTCGTGGGTAATTAATTCCACCTTCAGGCTTTGGGTAAAATTAATGATGCCCTGGCCTTGGTTAGCGCTACCTTTATCGGTGTAGAGCAACTGGCATAGGCCAATCTGCTGCCATGCCCAAAGCAAAAACTGGTAGTTAAGCGCTTGGCTTTCACCGGCTGCCTCAAAATAACGAATTTTGATTAAGCCGCTGTAGTGATCCACCAATACATAACGCCACACCCGCAAGTGCTTAATCTTCTCGATGTTCTCTGGTTTATTTTTGTAAAACTCATCCAAATCGGCATATTTTTGGCGTTTGCCTTTGCCGCCTGGCGGGTAATACAGCACACAGAGTGAAGGGTCGAGTAAATGCACATGATTAGGTCGCAGGCTGCGCAATTGAGTATGTGCGGTCACGGTTCGCAGGCTGGCCACATTAAGGTGATTCGCCTTAAGCACTCGGCGTAATGAGCTAGCACTTAAACAGCTATGGCCATTGGCCACCAACACGCTGCGAGCCGTGGTGGTATCCATAATTTGTTTACCGTTGGCTCTGGCTCCCGTGGCCAACATCGCGCCAGCCATAGCAATGGTTTCATCACTCATGGTGGTGCTGCCCGCATCTTTGCGCTGCTTACGACCGCTACACCAGCCCACCTTATGTAGCTCGCGGTATAGGGTGTCACGGCTTACCCCAAATTCATTCAGAGCCGCTTTAATAATGCTGCCTTTTTGGCCATGCCCGGCTTGGTTTAAACGCTGCGCATAGTTATGTAACAGTTGCTTATTCATCGGCAACCTCCAACATGGCGATGTCTTGGCCTTGTTCTAGGGCTTTGCGTAGCACCGACTCGCGGGCAATGGCAAAGTCTTGCTCTAGCTGTTGATTCTGGTTTACCGCCAAACTGCCTAACTCAAGCACTACTTCGGCTAAGCGCTCACTGGCCATTTCTCTGGCGCGTTCATCTACACCGCCCATGGCCAACAGGGTATTACCTAATTCGTTTAGCTGCGCCACGCCTTGAGCCAACAAGGTGCGCGCACCCGTAATCGCCATGGTGAGATCTTCCAGCTCTTGCTCCCACGCAGCCTGCTTAAACTTACGCTGCTTAAGCGCGTCAATCTCTTGCTGCTTATCGGCGGCCAGCTCGCGTGATGCTTCTAAATCGGCTTGGCTGTCGGCTAGTTGCTGCTGCAGCGCTTGTTTCTCGCTCTCGGCTTGCTCGGTTAAATCAACAATTAGCGCCTTAATTTCGTCCTTGTTCGCCCCTTCAAGGGTTTTATCCACCAAGGCTTGGCGCTGTTCATCGGGTAGCTTGCGTAGTTGGCGCAAGTCCTTTTGGCCAATGCCTACTTTTTTAGAGGCTTGATAAAAATCTTCGCCAAACTGTTCTAGATTTTGTAGCTTCTCATTAATAGCCTTAGGGGCTATGCCTAAAAGAAACTTACTGCAGTCTTCCCAGCTTTGGGTTAACTGGGTTTCGCCCTGTTCATCGGTATAGGGCAAACCTAAATAGTGCTTACCTTCCTTTAACTGCTGAGCAATGCGTAACACTGCCAGCTCACCCATTTTGGACTGAAAGTTAAACGCTTCTAACTGGCCTAGCAGCTTTAGCACTTCGGCTTTTTCTTGTACTAGCGCTTCTGCCTTATATACCTCTTGCTGCTGCGCCTTGCTTATAGTGAGTTGTTTATCTGCCACAGCGGGATTACCTCATAATGGAATAGTTGTGAATGGTCTGCGCCAGCTTCTGTTGCTCGCGGCCTAGGTTATCTCTTACGGTGTTAGCGATTTGCACGGGTTTAGCCGCCAAGCGCCAGCGCGTTTCATCGTTGGGGCAACGCTCTGCCCATCCGGCATGCTCAAGATTGGCTAAAGTACGGGTGATGTGGCTGGGGCTGAGTGTTAAGCCTCGGCTGAGTTCTTTAGGGCTAGCACCGCTAAGCTCTTTACCCGCCAAAGCCTCTACCACTGCAAAGGTTCGCTGCACTTGCTCGCTTAGGTAGGCACTCATCGAATCACCTCCTCACCGTTGCGCATGGCTAAATCGCCTAAGTCTGGTTGGCGTTGGTGGTTCACTTCTTCGCGCTGATAGGCCAGCTCTTCAATCAACTTCATTAAGCGATCGCGGGTTTGCTCCACCTCTGCGCTGCCCTCGTAACAACGGGCTAAGGCAATCAGAGCTTCATTAGCAAAAATGTTCAGTTCGCTCAGCTCTAAATGTTCGGCCTTGCGCCCCGTAGGCATGGGCACCAATAAGTAGCCCTGGCTGTGGGCAAGGTACTGGGTAACGATGGGCGCACCGCATACACTCTCAAAGGCAATCAGCTGGTTCACTGGCATGCTGGCGTCGCTTAAATATTTGTAGAGCGAATCACTGCTCTTACCCAGTTGATCGGCAATCCGCTCCACGCTTAAGCGGCGCTGTTTGCCGTATTCTTTAGTCAGTTGCAAAGCATGGCGTAAGCTATGCGGATAATGTTTTTTCCAATTGATTCGTGGCATTTGAAATTCCGTCTCCTGTTAGTTTTCTAAAAGTGTCACTGGCTTAGAAGCCGCACCAAGGCCTAGGCTTAACTGGCAAGCCGTTGCTGTAAGGCGGCTATTTTTTCCGCGCGTTTTAGCGAATTACGAGGGGGCTTAATATGGCTAAGGCTGTATTCAGGAATGTCAGGGAAAACATCTTCAACGGCACAATCCAGTGCCTTGCTAATAATGTTGGCGATGCGTTGGCTGTGGCTTTTTCGGTGAATAACCGCAGAGAAAGACGAAGCGGTAGTGTCGGTGGCTTCGGCTAACATGCCTAAAGTAAAGCCTTTTTGATATAGGCTGGTTTTAATCTCTTGAGCGTTCATGCTAAATTACCCTTTTGTTAGTTACGTTTAGTTAATGTGTGGCGCACGGAAACTAAACACTAAGTTGATACAGGTTTAGACTATGCGCAGAATTCTGCGCAGTCAAGTTAAAATATGCAGAATAATTCACATGGATCACGTATTCGTGAGGAACGCACGCGTTTAGGTTTGTCGCAAACAGAATTTGCAAACCTTGGCGAAGCCTCTTTGCGCTCCCAACAAAGTTGGGAAAAAGGCTCCGCTAGCCCCAATTTGAAGGTGCTTGAAGCCTGGGGAGAGCAAGGTGCCGATGTGCAATACATCGTATTGGGGATCCGTTCCACAACGGCTAACAGTGAATTAGTGTTTGAGGCCTACGATTGGGTATTTAAGTTTGCCGATAAGCTCAACGCACGAGAGCAATTAACCGCAGACATAGCCAAGGAACTGGCCAAAGAGATTTACGAGTTCTTACAAGAAGAAGAACTATCAGCAAATAACATACTGGACTTTGTTAGCAAATTTGAACAGAAGCTCAATGTAGCTTAATGGCCGTCAAACGGCCGTATTAAAAACAAAAACAATATAAAACAATGAGTTGAAAAAACAGATGGCCGTCAGACGGCCACAATAGGTAACTAAACGCAGACTTAGCACTACTGGTAATATCCAAGGATGAGGTATGGATCAGAAAACCAAACAACTCGAAGAGGTCTTCAATCGGGTGGGAGAAAAGCTAGCGCCTACTAAAAGCAGCTTGCCGCAAAAACTGGCCACCTTGGTTTCTAAGAAGCGTAACAGCATAATCGAAAACAACAGCGGTTCGATTTCCATTGGTAGTATCGACCAATCCAAGCATGTACATGTATTACACAGCGACCCGCGCCTGCACGCCCCCAAGATTTCCAATAGCCAAGGCCAAGAGCTTAAAAGCTTAGTGAGCCAACTTTGCACCCTGGCTAAACTGCCAAGTTACGAAGTATGGGACCAACTCAACGACCATTGCTGCGCCATTAATATTCCAGACACCGCCCGTTACAAAAACATCCTCGAAACAGATTTCTACAAAGCCAAAGCTTTTTTGCTTGAACAACTACTCACAGCAGGTGAAGAAAAATCATGAAGCAAAGTTTAATCGCACTGTTCATTGGTTTGGGGTTAACCGCACAGGCAAGCGCCACTATTTACCAATGCGGTGATAATACTTTTCAGCAAACACCGTGTAAGAATACGTCTAGTAAAGTGGTTAACGTTGAGCAAGCTAAAAATTCTCTTGCGAGTCACGACGCCCGCGAAAATCGTGGTGATTTAGTCCGTCAATCTAAATACCGAACCGCAATTGAAAAAAACCAGATCATGATCGGAATGAGCCCAAAGCAGGTTGAGTACTCATGGGGGAAACCAACCAAGAAAAAGACCAGTGTTGCCGATGGAGTAAGCTCCACCCATTGGGTGTACGACCGTGGGCGAAATGGCGCTCAAATTATTACCTTTAAAAATGGTCGCGTTAGTGGTTGGAATTAAGCACCAAGAAAAACGAATAAATATACTAGCTCACCACAAGTTAATAATTTATTAGTCCTCAGCGCTAAGTAAATCTTATTTTTTTCATTAGTTATTATCAAGAAAGCACCTTTCATCACCATCTTTCTAAATAAGGTTTTTTATGGATGAACTACAATTAAAGCAACACCTAAGAAACAAAAAATATTCTAAGCTGGAATTTCTACATGATGAGAGTGAACAACACTCCAACGAAAAGTATTTAGGCTATCTGTACTTTTTGCAGGATTCGAGGCGAGACGACACCTCTAGTACCTTAAACAAGATTATTGAAAAACAAAGTTCTCTAAGTCAAGCTTACACTTACCTTGGTGAAATCGCGGCTTCTATCTACAACACTATTCTAGACATTAATATTGCCAGAATTTACTTTCAAGAAGCGATTTCTCAAGATGAATCAAACCTTCGGGCAAGATGGGGATTATTTACGCAAACGAAACAGAATGACCATTTCTTCGCTGCACTTTCCAGAAGCTACAGCGTCGATAATTTTGAGTTGATTAATCGGTACTTCATAGGTTGGGAATTAAACTTTAACAAGCTAAGTCCAGATAACGACTGGAGTCTGCTCTTCTCTGTGATTGATGATGAACGTTATAAATATAAAGAACATTGCAAAGACCTGCTTGCGTTAGCTTGCTATTATGAAAAACAATATGAACAAGGTATATCCTTAATAAAAAATACTGAAATTGCAGATCCTATTGTATTAAAGCTATACCTTAACCATGGTCTTATTTCTCGTGAGCTAGCTGCCTCCAAACTCTTTTCTTTTCAAGCCATCAGTTTTTTATTTGATGATCATAAGGCAATATATGAACTATATATCAAGTTAAAAGCGAACAGTGAAGACACCTACAGTAAGAGTACTCTGATGGAAATTGCATTTAAAGCACAAGAGTATGCTGAAGTCATTAAAATATTTGAAGGAGAAAACGTTAGCTTAGTACAAAAGGGCGTTAAAACGCATCTAATTCACCAGCTAGCAAAAATGGAACTGGGCCATAAACCGAGTGAATCAACTAAATTTCTCGCAAAACACAACCTAATAATCAATAGGGATATTGATACAGAGTGCTTACATAAAGCCTTAACAATTAATTACTACATTTGGATTATGAGGACCCAAACGCCTAATGACAACATTGAATCTAAATGGGAATACGAGATAGTTCAACGCCTACTCAATGACTACGATCTATCAGAGCATTATCTATATAATAGATTGAACAACTTATTGTCATCTCTAGAGAACGACTGGGAAGTCAACTATCGAAACACTCAAATAAACTCATTGCTAAAAAGTATTGAAAGCCATAAAGCCACCTATAACGACATTACTAGTTATTGTGCAATGGAAATCCAAAAAAAGAACTATAACGAAGCTATAAAAGCTCTTGAAAATTACCATGACCATAACTCACCAACGATAGCAACTACCAATTTAATGGGTAATGCCTTGCGGTGCAAAGGCACGCTCGAAGAGGCATTAAGTTATTACCAGAATTCACTTGAACTGATGGAATTACATAAGGAGTTTTATGAACATGTAATTTATAACTATCTTGATACCGCGCAACGGTTAGGAATTAATATAGAAGAAAATCGATATAAAAGTTTAAGAAATAAATTCAACGAAAAACTTGTCGAGTCATTTAGTCTAAAAGTCCATACCACCGAAAAGCCCTCGCACCTGTACAAATATTACCCATTAAATATCAACACATTAGATGCATTGGTTAATCAGTATTTTTACCTACCATCAAAACACCAACTAAACGACCCCATTGAGATGCCTGAACTTGAAGGCATTGGAGAAACCAGCCTAATGGATAAAAACTTTCGAGTTTGTTCTTTTTCTAACAACAGTAACTCTATGTTAATGTGGTCTCATTACACGCTTAATCATGAAGGGATGATGGTTGAATATCGATTTAAAGGGGATTTACCAAAAGCTACTGGTATAGAAAAGGTCAGCTACAACCCTCCTCAAAAAAGAAACATGAATCGGAATAAGTATATCTTCAACCAGTTTCTACTCACAAAAAATCATGAATGGGAATACGAAAAAGAAGTCAGGCTTTTATCGTACAAAAAAGATAAGCTTTACTTCGAAGACCGTAATACCGTTGATTTTGATGATAGTAAAGTTAACGCATCAATAGTCGCGGTTACACTGGGATATAAGTTCCCTCAAAGTAAGTTTGATCTTATTAAAGAAATCATTCACACACTAAATTCAAAGAGGAGTCCGCATCAAGAAAAAATCAAGCTCAAAAGGGCCGTTCTCTCAGAAAAAAACTCCTTCCAGTTAAAATATGTGCCAATGTGCTAAAAACTTTAGCACATGAAATACTTTATTTAGGTGCACTTTACAGATAACAATATTGCCGCTACCTAAATAATATTAAATATCAATCTCTAAACCCCTTTAAAATCAACTCTCCCACCATCGTCGCACAATGCCTTACATCTTTTTTAAACAAAGCATTGCGACATGGAACAACCCTACAAGTTAGTCCGCCATTATTTTAGCCACGGCACCTTTGGCCAACTGTTTAGCCCTTGCGGTACGCCGCTAGCGGTAAGCGTAGAGCGCCCCTGGCTCAACAATCAGCCTTCTATAAGTTGTATCCCGAGGGCACCTATAAAATCGTGCCGGTTAACTCGCCTAAGTTTGGCGAATGCCTGGGCTTAAGTGCGCCCACCTTAGGTATAAGCCACGACCACAGCGGCATACTACGCACCCATATTTTGATTCACCCCGCCAACCTTGCCAGCCAACTAGAGGGCTGTATTGCCCTGGGCGAAAAATGGGGCGTGTTAAATGGTGAATGGGCGGTGCTTAATAGCCGCCATGCCTGCGAACTGTTCAAAAGCTACATCCACGGCCAGCAAGCGTGGTTGGAGATTGGCTCATGAGCATCACCAACGGCTTAATTCACCCAGCGCCAGCAGGCTTTGTGGGCTCTAAGCGCCATTATCAGCGTGGCGTGATTGACCGCCTAGAGGCCGAGCTAAAGCAACTACGCGGCCTAGGCCAGGTACAGCGGCCTAAGCAATGCCCACTGCACGATATAAGCCACCGCCAAGGCTGGCACAGCGTTACCCCACTAGACATTGAGGTACTTAAAGCCCGAGAACTAGGGCTTACCGCCGCCCAATGCCGCCAACGTATTCGCCAATCACTTAACCAACCAGGAGGCACAACATGCCCGCAATCTTAGCGCCCTTACTCGGGGCCTTAAATTCGTCGTCGTTAAATTGCTACTCAACAGCGTGTTAGAAGTGGGCAAAGCCATGCTACTAAAAATTCGCTGGAAGGTCGTGCTAGAGCGCTTCCTGACTCGCGCTGCAGTAGGCGCACTTAAGTGGCTTAAAAACCTCGACAGCAACGGCCTTACCCACGAAGGGCTAGAGGTCATTCTAGAAGATCTGCGCAGCAAGCGTTTACCCGAGGCCAAGTAATAGTGGACATCTGCGATAAGGCCGAAGCGCTAGAGCAACAACAGCGCCAGCAAGCGCTAAATAACGCACTTAACCGCCCCCTAGAACATGGGCGAATCATTGACGGTACCAAAGTATGTATTTGCTGTGACGAGCCCATACCGGCCACTCGCTTGCAAGCTGCACCTAACGCCGTCCGTTGTATTGATTGCCAAGCACTAGAGGAGGCTTATGGAAACGGGTAATTGGGCTGCTTGGCGGTTCTACTTAGATGTCGCGCAAATCCTTGCCACAGTGGCCTTGTTCATTTGGATACGTGTTACCAGCGGCCAACGCGCTAATCGTGACGACTTACAGGCGCTAAGGCAGGAAGTGCAAACCCAGGACAAACGTTTGTCGCTGCTAGAAACCCACGTAAGCGGCTTTCCTAAAGAAGAGGTAATACAGCTTTCGGTTCAAGTGGCAGGCATCACAAGCACATTAACGGCAATGAGCGAGCAAATGAAACGCTTAGAGCACAAACAAAACATGCTGATTGAAAACGAACTCAGGGGAGAAAAGCAATGAGCCTGAACGAGATTAAAAACGAACACGAGCGCTTGGCCATTCTGATTGCTTTAGATGCCTTGGGCTACAAAGAGAATGATTCCACCATTCAGGATGTTTGCGCCAAATACGGCAACGACATGAGCCGAGATCGAATTAAAACCCAACTGGCTTGGCTACAAGAACAAGGTGCAGTGAATACCGAAACAGTCGGCAATTACACCATTGCCACACTCACCAGCCGAGGCCAAGACATTGCCAAAGGCCGCGCCTTTGTGCCGGGCATAAAACGCCCCAGCGCCTAGGAGGCGAAATGTTCCTACTTAAGCTTTTATTGTTGGCAGCACTGGGCATAGCCGCATGGTTTTACACCTTGCTCTTTTGCCACCAACACAGTGCGTTAAGTTTGCTGTTTAGCCTTAGCTACTGCCTGTACTTAGCCACGTTCTTAAGTTGGTACTTGTGCACGAAATTTAAAGCAGGAAAACACCATGGCTGAACGCAAAACACGAGGCAAACCAAGCAAAGTCGATAGCTTGCCCGATCACATTAAAGACTACCTGCACGAACTACTGCGCAGCGGCTCGACCCAAGCCGAGATTTTAACGCTGGTGAATACCGCAATAGACCAAGCAGGCTTGCCCGATGACGACAAGCTCAGCCGTAGCGGCCTTAATCGCTATGCCAGCCGCATGGAAACCATTGGTGGCGAAATCCGAGAAATGCGCGAAATGACCGAAGTATGGGTAGCTAAATTGGGCTCTAAGCCTACTGGCGAAGCCACCCAATTACTGCTGGAAATTCTAAAAAGCGCTCACTTTAAGCTGTTAATGAAAACCGCCGAAGACCCAGACGAAGTGCTAGATCCCAAAACCCTCAGCAACCTAGCGCTTAGCATTGGCCGTTTGGAGAAAGCCGCCATGCTGAGCACCCAGCGAGAGAAAGAACTGCGCAAAGCTTTTGCCGAAGAGGCCGCAAGCGCTGCCGAAAATGCCGCCACCGAAGCAGGCCTCACCAAAGCTGGTGTGGCGCAAATTAAGCAGCAAATCTTGGGGATTGTTTAATGAAGCTCAGCCCCGCTGCAGAACAAGTCATCAATACCTTTCAGCCAAACGAGGTATTACTGCAATACCAAAAAGACTGGATAGCCGATGAAGCCACGGTAAAGCTGGCCGAAAAAAGCCGCCGTACTGGCTTAACCTGGGCCGAAGCGGCCGACGCGGTATTATGCGCCGGTGCCCAAAAAAGTGCTGGCGGTTGCAACCACTTCTATGTGGGCTCTAACAAAGAAATGGCCCGCGAATTTATCGATGCCTGCGCCATGTGGGCCAAGGCCTTTGATAAAGCCGCCTCTACCATTCAAGAAGAAGTACTGCGCGACGAAGACCGCGACATTCTTACCTTTGCCATTTACTTTGAGTCGGGTTTTAAAATTCAGGCGCTTAGCTCTAACCCTAGCAACCTGCGCGGTATGCAAGGTAACGTCACCATCGACGAAGCCGCCTTCCACGACCGCTTAGCCGAAGTACTTAAGGCCGCGTTGGCACTTACCATGTGGGGCAGCAAGGTGCGCCTAATCAGCACCCACAACGGCATTGACCACCTATTCAACCAACTGATTGAAGACGCCCGCGCAGGCCGCAAAAACTACAGTATTCACCGCATTACCCTAGACGATGCCTGCAGCCAAGGCTTATATCAGCGTATCTGCCAAATCAAAGGCACAGCATGGAGCCAAGCAGCAGAAGACCAGTGGAAGCAAGAACTACTACAAGGCACGGCGACCGAAGAAGACGCCCTAGAAGAATACTACTGCGTGCCTAAAAGTGGCGGCGGTGCTTACCTTAGCCGTAGTTTAATTGAAAGCCGCCAACAACCTTGCCCAGTAATACAGCTGCAGCAAAAAGCCAGTTTTAACGAATGGCCCGAGCACTTACGCCGCGCCGAAATTAACGACTGGTGCCAAGAGGTGCTGTTGCCCTTATTGGAACAGCTCAACCCAGCTAAGCGCCACGTATTCGGCGAAGACTTCGCTCGCAGCGGCGACTTCACCGTGATTAGCGTTGGCCAACTTAATGACGACATGAGCACCGACACCGTACTGCAAATAGAGCTGCGCAACATGCCCTTTAAACAGCAAGAGCAGATCTTGTTTTACATCGTTGACCGGCTACCGCGGCTTAGCGGTGGTGCTTTAGATGCCCGAGGCAATGGCCAATACCTAGCCGAAGCCGCCGCCGACCGTTATGGCTCTGGTGTGATTGAACAGGTGATGCTCTCGGGCAAATTCTACCTAGAGAACATGCCGCGCTTTAAAGCGGCGCTAGAAGATGGTCTGTTAAACGTTCCGCAGCACCGCGACACTTTAGACGACCTACGCGCCTTGCAAATTAATCGCCAAGGCATTCCCTGTTTGCCCCAGGGTAAAACCGGAGAAAACAAAGAGCGCCACGGTGACGCCGCCATAGCCCTGTTCTTAATGCACTACGCCAGCACCATTGATGGGGCCATGATTGAGTTCACCCCTCTACCCAGTAAAGCCGAAAGAGCCAAAGACGATGACTTCGCCCACTACGAGCGAGGCTGCTGGTAATGGTCTTTGTTTACTTACCACATCACGCGCCCTTTGGCCGAATGAGCCGACACAGCGCCCAAGCCTTCTGCGCCCGCTGGCATGGCGCTTATTTTATTGAGGATTAACCATGGCCATTGTAGACATTCACGGCAAGCCCATTCGCCAACAACAACTTAAGCAAAACCAAACCGACCAAGCTGAGCTAAGCCATTTACGCACTCACTTTGCCGAACACCCTAGCTCAGGCTTGACTCCCAGTCGCCTAGCCGAAATCATGCAGGCGGCTGAACAAGGCGACTTAATCGCGCAGTGTGAACTAGCCGAAGACATCGAAGAGAAAGACGCCCATATTTTTGCCGAGCTACAAAAGCGCCGCCGTGCGCTATTGGGGCCAGATTGGCAAATAACCCCGCCGCGCAAGGCCAGCGAGCAAGAGAAACAAGACTGCGCCTTGCTGCAGGAATGGCTAGAAGATGTGCTCGACCTAGAGCAAGTGATCACCGATATGAGCGACGCCATTTTAAAAGGCTTTGCCAATAGTGAAATTATTTGGACTAGAAGCGATGGCCTTTGGCTGCCCCAATTTATCGAGTACAGAGACCCAAGCTGGTTTCAAACCCACCCCGAGCAGCGTAATCAGCTGCGCCTGCGTGACAACAGTTACCACGGGGCAGCGCTGCAAGCCTTTGGATGGCTAAGCCACACCCACCAAGCTAAAAGCGGCTATGTGGGGCGCGGTGGTTTGGTGCGCCAATTAGCCTGGCCGTTCATCTTTAAAAACTACAGCGTGCGAGACTTAGCCGAGTTTCTAGAAATTTACGGCCTGCCACTGCGCCTAGGTAAATACCCCAGCGGAGCCAGTGAGCCTGAAAAACGCACCCTGCTAAATGCGGTAATGAGCATTGGCCATAACGCCGGTGGCATTATTCCTCAGGGCATGCAAATTGACTTTCAAGAAGCCGCCAAAGGCCAAAGCGATCCCTTTGAGGTAATGACCAACTGGGCCGAGCGTAGCGCCAGCAAAGCCATTCTTGGTGGCACCCTCACCAGCCAAGCCGATGGTAAAAGCAGTACCAACGCCTTAGGCAATGTGCATAACGAAGTGCGCCAAGAACTACGCGATGCCGACTGTAAGCAAATTGCTCGCACCCTTACTCAGCAGCTGGTATTCCCGATTTATCAGCTCAACTGCAAGAGCTATCGCCACCCACGCCGTATTCCCCAGTTTGAGTTCGACCTAACCGAACCCGAAGATCTAAAACTGTATAGCGAAGCCATACCCGCGCTGGTGCAAACCGGCATGAAAATCCCCAGCCAATGGGTACACGACAAGCTGCAAATTCCCCAGGCAAAAGACGGCGAAGAAGTATTAGGCATGGTGAAAGCGCAGCCACCAGCAGGCCAAGCCGAGTTAGCGGCCCTAAGTGCCAGCACGCCCACCCAAGGTGATGAACTAGACAACATGCAGGCGCAGCTTAGCGCCAACAGTGCGCCCTTACTTAACAATTTAATTGCTCCGGTTCGCCAATTGGTCAGCGAAGCCACCAGCCTAGAGCAAATACGCGATGGCATTTTAGAACTCGCAGGAGAGCTAGACGTAGAAGAACTAGGCACGCAAATGGCACAAGCCTTTGCCGCTGCAGAGTTACTAGGCCAGCTAGAAATAGAAGAAGGTCGCTAATGGCAGTACGCTACGGCTCGCTACCCTTTAATGAGGCAATTAGCTTCTTTCGGCAAAAGCTGTCGGTAACCACCGAACACTGGCATGAAATGTGGGCGGCCAGCCACAACCATGCCTTTACCGTAGCTGGTGCCATGAAAGTCGATCTCTTAGCCGATTTACGCCAAGCGGTAGACGACGCCATTGCCAACGGCACTTCACTTAATCAATTTCAAAAGCGCTTTAACCACATAGTGGCCAAACACGGCTGGCAGCATACCGGCGATGCCAACTGGCGCAGCCAATTAATCTACGAAACCAACTTACGCCAAAGCTATAACGCGGGGCGGGAACAACAAATACAACAAGTAAAAGCGCAACGCCCTTACGGCTTGTATAAACATGGTAATAGTGAAACCCCAAGGGCAGAACACCTAAAGTGGAACAACTTAGTACTCCCCTTAGATGACCCTTGGTGGAATGCGCACAGCCCGTCCAATGGCTGGGGCTGCAAGTGCAAAAAGTTCGCGCTAAGTGAGCGCGACTTAAAACGCCTAGGCCTTAAAGTGGGCGTAGCCCCCAAAGCGGCCAGCTATGAATGGGTTAACCCCGGCACCGGTGAAGTGCATGACATTCCCAAAGGTATTGATCCCGGTTTTGATTACCGCCCCTTAGCCCCCAAACAGCGAGCAGCTAGAGCCGCCAAGCAAGCCGCGGCCAAGCCGCCATTGGCCGAGCGCTTGCGCCCTCGCATGGTGCCAAGTGCCTTAAGCACAGCTAAGGGCGTTAGTGCCAAAGGCTTAGATGATTTACTCAAACAATTACCCGAGCAAGCACAACATCAACTGCAAGACTTTTTACAAGCTCACCCCGTTAAAACCCTGTTTATTAAGCAAGGTGAAATGAGCCGTGGTAAAGCCTCGCTAGCCATTAGCCAACAAGTAGCCGAATACTTAGACGTATCACCCGCCATGGCCAGAGCCTACTACACCATCAAAGGAGCCAACCGCACCGGTGGTTTTACCTCCGTATCGTTTAACCATGTAGTGGTGAAGGTAAAAGCCAGCCACCGTTTCAGTAAAGTGGATGTAACCGCAACCCTTAACAGCGCCCAACAAGTGATAGAAGACGCCAAACACAACCAAGGCCCGCTAAGCTATCGCTTGGCCTCTCACCCAGAAAACTTAAAACGCCACCATGCCTTCACCACCTTAATAGAACAGCAACACAGTGGCGATGCCGGTTTGCTTAGTACCTGGTTGCATGAGCTTGGCCATCAAGTTCACTACTATGCCGGTGCGCCCGATATTCCCGTCAAAGCCGAACAAATGCTCACCGCCTATGGCAGTACCAGCAAGCACGAATTTTTTGCCGAAGGCTTTGCCGCTATGATGCTTAACCGAGCTACACTAGAACAATGGCAGCCAGACTTGGTGAGTTGGTTTGATAAACAAATAAATGCTGCAGTGCGCAGTAGCAACAAACGGAGATAAACATGGAATTATTTCAGCAAGCCCAAGCCCTGTTCGCCGACACCGACAACATCAGTGTAGATACGGCTCGCCAATTACAGCGCTTACAAGACCAAGCCGAGGGCGAAGAGCAAGACTTAATAGCCTCACTATGGGAAGCCTTTATCGCCGCCGCCGACGAGCAAACCTATCTGCAAGCCTGGGAAGAGGAACTGATTTAATGGCGGGCATTCATATTGAGCTCGACGGCCAATCGGCTATAAGCCATGCGCTTAACCAGCTGATGGCGCAGATTAACGATCTAGAACCAGCCTTTGCCGATATTGGCGAATATCTATTGCTTAGCCACCGCCAGCGCTTTGATGAACAACAAAGCCCAGACGGCGAACCGTGGGAGCCATTAAGCGCCACTAGCCAAGCACTCAAGCCTAAAAACAAACAGCAAATACTAAGACTTAACGACATACTACGAGATCACTTTAGCTACCAAGCCACCAATAAAGAGCTACTGTTTGGATCTAACCAAGTGTATGCCGCCATCCACCAATTTGGTGGCACCACCTCGCCCAATAGCATGATTCCCAATAAAACTATTCCCGCCAGGCCATTTTTAGGCCTAAGCAATGACGATGAAATAGAAGTCTTAGCCATTTTAAGCGAACACCTACAAAACGCCCTCAGCGGCGTTTAGAGGCCTTACGCAGTGCAATGGTATTCCTTTACTGAGTAAAAACGCGTTAAACTGCCTTATGAACGTTTATAAACGGTTTATATTGAGGAAGTTATAGTGCTGCTCTACCGATACCGCTCTCCATCTGAATTGTCATTTAAAGAACTGCTTTACAACGAACTGTATTTTGCTTCCCAAAATGAGCTTAATGACCCCTTCGATGGCCAGAGTTATTATCAACTAAGCCAATCTCCTGATTTTTGGGAAAGGCTATTACGGGAAGTAAATGAAAAAAGAGCACTATTAATTAGACCCCTACCTTATGCCGACATAGCAAAAGAACTTTCGGCCATCCCCTCCATTGATTACAACATGGCGATTAGTGGCACCATATCAAAGCTAATGGAGCTCATCGCTGCAAAACTAAATCTACAACAGATTGGGTTAGTAAGCCTTGGTATTGCTATAGAGGAATATCTAGCCTACTACCAACCGACAAAAGGGTATTTCGTTTCCTTTTCTAGCGCAGAGAAAGATCCGTTATTATGGGCCCATTATGCCAATCAGCATTGTGGTTACAGTTTAATTTTTCGCGCTATTGATGGTGCCTTACATCAACACCCAACGCGAATCAAAACCAACGTTCATCCCAGAGGTTATGCCGGCCAAAGTATTCCTGCTCAATTTAAGTTCCACAAAGTAGACTATAAGACTGAATCCGATCACCAAGATGCTTCGATGCTGTTACCAGGTCATTTCTCCCCCTGGTTAAATGACCTAACAGAGCAGGAAAGGATTGCTCATCATCATCGACATTTAAAATTCCTGCTAACCAAGCACTCCTCATGGAAATATGAAAAAGAATATCGACTAGTTATTCATGAATCACCAAGATGGTTAACCGGACTAGATACTGAGTTAAAGCCCTTAGATCGCTTATTCTACTACGATCCTATGCAACTCGTAGGCATCATCTTTGGCGCACGCATGTCCCAAGAACACATTCAACGCATTAAAGACATTGTTGAGTATATTAAACGAGAAGTGCTCGCTCGACCCGGTGACACACCGAAATATATGTTTCCGTTTGCTTATTTCCGATCAGAGCTGGGTGCAGGAAAACGTGAGACTAACATTCGACTAACAGACATCTACAACACGGCTTTTGATTTAGTTGAAGGCAGTAGTAGTCAAAAACAAACCACTATTGACCGGTGGTATAGTGGCCATGCCTTACTGCAAGAAGGCTCATCTTGTAAACCGGTAACCATAAAATGACCCTTGCGAGTAATCAATAAGCTCCCCAAAAACGGATATTCCATGACAGAAGACCCTCAAGTTCCAGTATTGCCTAAGTGGTTAATCTATTCTCTAGCCATTTTAGGAATGGTAACGCTCATTGGCTTAGCCTTTTACACTGTCCAGTTTTTCGGCATGTGGCCAAAAAATCCTGAACACTACGCTTGGTTTGGTGACTACTTTGGGGGCTTTGCAGGAACACTGTTCAGTGCTGCAACAGTATTTTTACTAGTTTGGTCTCTGATTTTACAACGTAAAGAGCTGACCGATACGCGACAAGTGCTTGCTGAAACCCAAGCAGAAAACGCAAGAGCCAGTGATGCACACGAGGCTCATATTAAATATTTACATAATCAAATACAACGAGAAGACATATATCGTTTGATTACCGAATCAAGAACAAATTTACTTAAGCTTCTTGAACGACCAATACCCGATAACAAATCTATATTTAGCAACCTTGCTGAAGAGTCGCTAATTTACTTGGTCAACAACCCTACTAGAGACCGAGCTCTAACCAAGAATTCTATTCAAAGAGCCCTTAACTATAAGGACGCTGATTTAACTTGGTACCTATTGGATGTAATGACGTCTTGTCATACCTACTTATCTTTTCTCAACGCCTATACACAAATAGTTAAAGAATCACCAATTGCGAAATATCACTCACACTTACCGATTAAGACAATCAGCGTACTTTGCAGCTTAGGTATACAGATCCCAGATGACATCATTCAAACTTTAAAAACATTTAATTTTGAACCCAAAATTCTAGATAACGCTGTTGATATAACAATAGCGTAAGCTAATCTCTAAACCCCTTTAAAATCCTTCCCCTCTGCAGCCAGTTAATCTGGCTGCATGAAAACACCAAACTACATCAAAGCGCACTTTATTGAACAGCAAGCCATTGGCTTGGCTGCCTTAAGCGCTTCTCACCCCACCAGTATCGCCATACTTAGCGCCGAGCTAAAGCCTGGTAACGACGGTTGGGTGCAATTACTGCCTCACGGTAAGTTTAAAGCCTGCGACGGTCGCAGCATTGACACTGTAGATGGCCATTGGCATATCGATGCCGATACCGCTCAAGCCATGCTTATGGCAACACCTCACCAAAATGCCGATTTGGTAATTGATTACGAACACCAAACCCTACGAAGTGCCGAAAGCGGCCAACCCAACCCTGCCGCTGGCTTTTTCTCGGTCAGTGAGACCGAATACCGCGACGGCCAAGGTTTGTTTATTAAACCCCGCTGGACAGACAAAGCCAAAGCACTGCTCAGTGCTGGTGAATATCGCTATTTAAGTGCCGTATTTGGCTACAACAAACAAGGCACGCCCATCTACCTGCATTCTGCGGCGCTCACCAATCGCCCTGGTGTTGATGGCTTAGAACCCCTTGTGGCCTTAGCCGCTAAAAACTTTACTGCCCAACCCAACAAAGGAGATACCGCCATGCTGCCTGAATGGTTAGTTGCCCTGTGCGCCAAACTTGGCATCACCGTTGATGCTAACGTTGCCACACTCACCGCCGAACAAGGCCAACAAGCGCTTGCTGCATTAACGGCATTAAGTGATAAAGCCGACAGCTTAAGCAGCGAACTGGCCGCGCTTAGTGCTCAGCCACCCGCATCTATCGACCTAACTAAGTACGTGCCGGTGGGTACTTACAACGCCTTAATGCAACAAGTGGCGGTATTGTCTGCCGATAACACCATCCTCACCATTGACCAGGCGATAGAAAACGCCCAAGCCGAAGGCAAGGTGCTGGCCGCCGAAGTGGACTACCTAAAACAAGTGGGCCAGCAACAAGGCATTGCCGCCTTAAGCACCATGCTAAAAGACCGCCCACAACTGGCCGCGCTCACTAGCCAGCAAACATCACACACCAACATCCCGGAAGACGACACCCGGCTAGTGGCTTTGTCTGCAGAAGAAAAGCAGCTAGCGGCGCAAATGAGCCTAAGTCACGAAGAGTTGCTGAACAGCAAAAAGGCCAGTGTTTAGGCACTAAACCTTACCCTTTTAAATTAACGGACCTAAAGAGAGAACATTATGATTATTAGCTCCGCCACGCTTAACGCACTGCGAACTACCTTTAATGCGCAGTTTAATCAGGCGCTCAAGAACGTCGCACCCAGCTTTCAAAAAATTGCCACTATTGTGCCGTCTTCATCCAAGTCCAATACCTATGGCTGGTTAGGTGCCAGTAGCGAGTTTCGCGAATGGGTGGGTGAACGGGTGTTTAACGATTTAAGCGAACACGCTTATACCATCACTAACAAAACCTTTGAGAACTCGGTGCAAGTAAAGCGGGATGACATCGAAGATGACAACCTAGGCGTTTACACACCGATGGTGCAAAACCTTGCCCAAAAGGGTGGCATGTTCCCAGACAAACTGGTTTATCAGTTACTCGCAGCGGGCTTCACCACCGCTTGTTATGACGGCCAAAACTTCTTTGATGCCGAGCATCCAGTCAACGACAAGCACGATGGCACCGGCACAGATGAGCTGGTAAGCAACGTCATTATTGACGGCACCTACACCGGAGAACCCTGGTTTCTTCTAGATACTTCACAAGTGCTTAAACCGCTTATTTTTCAAGAGCGCCGTAAATTGGCCTTAACCACCAAGTTCAACCCCAACGATGAAAGCGTGTTTAACGCCAACACCTTTAAGTTTGGTGCCGACCTTCGCTGTAACGCTGGTTTTGGTTTCTGGCAAATGGCCATTGGTGTGAAGAAAGCCCTCAGCCTAGACACCCTTTGGGATGCTTGGGAGCAAATGGAAGCCATGAAGCACGATGGCGGTGAGCCCATGGAATTGTCCCCAACGCTATTGGTGGTAGGTCCATCTAACCGCAAGCTCGCCATGCAGTTGATGAACCGCGAAACCATTGACGATGGTGGCACAGCGGTGAGCAACGAGCTGAAAGGCATGTTTGAAGTGCTAGTAGCGCCGCGCTTGAAGTAAGCCTCGCTGCTTAACGCTCACATTACTTGGGCAGCCCTAGCTGCCCTCAGCATCCCTTAAACGGAGATTGAAATGTCATGGCAAAGCAAACGCTTAATATCAAAAACCACCGCCATTCGGGTTATTACCGCGCTGGCATCCGCTTCAAGCGGGGCGAGAATCTGCTGCAACTGGCTGAGCTTAGCCAGGCTCAACTGGCCACCATTAAAGCCGACCCTGTGTTGGAGCTACTTAAAAGCACTGAAGACACCGCTGAAACCGATCCAGATTCACATTCCGCTACGCAAGGGGCCGTGGACGCGCTCAGCTTGGATAGCCCTTTAGCCACAACTAGCCAAGAGCCAATAAGCTGCTTAGCCGAGGCCTTCGCCTTACTCGACCCAGCTAACCTCGACCACTTCACCAAAGGTGGCAAGCCGCAAATTGATGCCCTAGAAAAATTATTGGGCCGTAAGGTGGCCGCCGATGAGCGTGATGCCGCTTGGGATACCTACCAAGCTGAGCAGGAGCTAGCCTAGTGTACGCCTCGGTAGGCGACATGCTAAGCCGCTTCGGTGAGCAAGACTTGGTCTTGCTTACCGACCGTGAAGGCCGCGCAGACAGCATTGATAACGGCGTGCTAGAGCAGGCGCTGAAGGATGCCAGTGCCGAGATAGACGGTTACTTAGCTGGGCGTTACCCGCTGCCACTGGCCCATGTGCCCACCATACTAAACCGCCTGTGTTGCGACATTGCCCGCTACTCATTAAGTACCGAGCATGCGCCAGAGCCTGTTGAAAAACGCTATCAAGCGGCGCTCAAGTTTTTAACCTCTGTAGGTAAAGGCGAACTGCAGCTGGGCTTAAGTGACGATGGCCAAACAGCCCCCAGCAGCAACTTTGCAGAGATGCAAAGTGATGGGCGGGTATTTAGCCGCAGTGATAAGGGCTTTATCTAATGGACTACCTCGCCACCGAGCGCACCATTGTTGAGGCCTTAGAGCAGCTTAGCCAGCTGCGCCAAGTGTATGTCACCAGCAACATGGAGGACTTAATTGAACGCACCCAAACCAGCCCCTGCGCCCATGTACTTTATGGTGGCGATAGCATCCCCGAAGGCGCTCAAGGCGGCAAGGTAACCAAAGTAAAACAAACTTGGTTAGTGGTGCTGTGTATGCGCCTAGGCAAAGACAGCAGCCAAACTGGCGAGCTACTAGACGCCATTTTAAAAAAACTCATGGGGAAAAAAGCCAATGGCTGCAGCCCCTTGCTACGCATTAATCCGCCGCTACGGCCCAGCTTTAGCAAAAGCTTTGGCTATTACCCCGTGGCCTTTACGACTACCTTCACCCACAAAGGAGATACCCAATGAGCCAAGGCTTATTACTTGCTGGCGATGTGTTTATTGATCGCTTTAATTCCACTGGCGAAGCTACCGGCCTAGTGGGCCCAATTAACGTCACTCAGCTGTCGGTTAACACCCCAACCGAAGAAAAAACCCGCACTAGCCGCAAAAAGGCCACCCGTGGCCAAGCGCTAGATAACGTGACCACCGCACAACCCACCGAAGTGCAAATCACCATCGACGACGCACCAGCTGAAGTGCTCGCTATGGCCTTGTTAGGTGAAGTGGAAGGCATTAACAACGGCAGCGGTAGTGCCACTGATGAAGCCATAACCTTGCCGGGCAATGGCCGCTGGGTTCAGCTGAGTAAAAGTAACCTTGCCGAGACTGGCCTTAGTGCCAAGCTGGCCATTGATGACAGCGCTATTGCCAATGACGCGATTGAAGTGAACTACGCCGCAGGCTTAGTTCGTGCCGTGATTGGCAGCGTAGTAGATGCGCCAGCAGGCACCGCCATTAAGCTGAGTTATGACTATAACGCTCTCAGTGGCATGCGCGTTAAAGGCGGCTTAAAACCTCAAATCACCGCCAAAATCTTGCTGGAAGGCACCAACCTCACCACCGGAAAAGCAGTGAAACTCACCATTCCTAAAGCCACGCTGGCACCAACGGCTGCGGTGGACTTTATGGCCGATGAGTTTGTGAGTACGCAACTAGCCGGTAAAGCGGTATTAGCTGCAGGTGAAACCAGCCCCTTCCAGTACGACGAACTGGCGTAAGCCAAACCCAAGCTTGCAGTGGCGGAACTCACCCGCCACTGCCTATTCGATTTAGCAGAGCCCAATGAACAAGTTACTAGAGTTAGCACTTAAAATTAAAGCCAGCGTAAGCGGCCAAAGCAGCGTTAAAGACTTTAGCCAAGACGTAGACCGCTTAGCTAAAGAAGTGGCGGCTGCCGATGTGCCCACCGAAGCCCTAACTAAAGAGCTAGATAAACTCAGTAAAGCGGCCAATGATGCTAAAAACCCCAATAACGATTTGGCTAAAGCCCTAGATGATACCCGCCGCAAAGCCAAGAACAATAAAACTGCCGTTGAACAAAACGCCAAAGGCCTAGATAAGCTTAAACAATCGGCCAGTGGCGCCACCAATAGATTCATTGCGTTAGCCGGTGCCTATCTGGGCATTAATACCCTAAAAAATTCGCTGGTTTCACTGTTTACCACCGGCGATAAATTCGAGCGCTTAGATACCCAGCTCACCGCGATTATGGGCAGCATTGAGGGCGGTGAAAAAGCCAGTGCCTGGATTAAAGATTTTGCGAAAAACACGCCACTGCAGCTAGAAGAAGTTACCCAAGTTTTTGTGAAGCTCAAAGCCATGGGACTCGACCCCATGGACGGCAGCATGCAAGGCATTATTGACCAAGCCTTTAAGCTGGGCGGGAGCTTTCAAGAAGCCGAAGGCATTAGCCTAGCGCTTGGCCAAGCCTGGGCAAAACAAAAACTGCAGGGCGAAGAAATTCTACAACTCATTGAGCGTGGCGTGCCGGTGTGGGAGCTGCTCGAAAAAGTTACCGGTAAAAACACCAAAGAACTGCAAGACCTTAGCACTGCTGGCGAGTTGGGCCGAGATACCATTAAAGCGTTAATGGATGAAATGGCCGCCCAAAGCCAAGGGGCGGCGGCAGCCAATATGAGCCTGTTATCTGGCTTAATTTCTAATGCCAGAGACAATTTAAGCCAGTTTTACAACATGGTGAGCCAAAGCGGCGCACTGGATTGGCTAAAGGCTCAGCTACAGTACATTAATGACGAATTTAGCCGCATGGCCAACAGCGGCGAGTTGCAGCTATGGGCGAAGCGAGTATCAGACGGCATTATTCAGATTGGAGAAGCACTTAAAAGCGGTATAACTAATCTTATTGCCTGGAAAGATGAGGTCTTTCTGCTCGGTAAAGCCTGGGCAGGCTTAAAGTTACTCACTTGGGTAGGCCAATTAAAAACCCTAGTGGTAGAGCTAAGGGCGACTGCTGTGAGCACAGCCTCGGCGGCCACTAAGGTTAAGGTGTTTGGTGTAAGCATGAGCTCGGCCTCGGTAGCGGTGCGTACCTTAGGCGCGGCGCTTAAAGGGGTATTGGTAGTCGCGGCCATAGAGTCCATCGCCAAAATCATTGAGCTGGGCAAAGTGACTTACGACTTGGTAAAAGCCAAACAAGCCTTGGCCGAAAGTGAGCAAGTCGCGGCGAGAGAAAGCGCTCAATTAACGCTAGCCTACCAACTACTTTCTGAGCAGCTGGGCATCAATATTAAAGATACCGAGCATTTCAATCAGCTGCTTAATGACGGCACGATCAAATTTAATGAGGCCAAACAAGCTTGGGAACTCGCCAGCCAAGCCATGCAAGACTTAGGCGAAAGCCATAAGACCAGTGCAGACTATTTGAATGCCGTAAATGCGGCCACCGAGCGCAGCCAAAGCCAACATCAAGGCCTGCTCAACCAGCTAATAAAAACCACACAAGCTAATCAGGCCCTTGGAGAAACCTTTAAAGAACTAGGCTTAGATCTTAATCAATTGGAAGGCCGCGCCGGTGAATCTTTTGCAGGCATTGAAAAAGGTTTGCAAGTATTGCAAAACGCCACGGGAGTCAGCAGCAAGGCCATTGCTAGTTACCTCAGTAAAGCCTTTAGCCAGGCTCAAAATAAAGCCGAGCTGGATAAAGTAAAGCAAGCACTTGAGGCCTTACAACAAAGCGGCCGATTAAGCGGCGAAGCCCTTAGCAGCGCCATGAATAGTGCCAAACAAGCCACCGAGCGCCTTAGCGGAGCCATTGCCAAAGCCAATAATAATGCGCAAGCCAGTAACCAAGACACCGCCCAAAGCCACCAAGAAGTAGGCGAAGCCGCCGAACAGGCCAGCGAGCACGTTAGCCGTGGTAGCGAAAATGCTACCCAAAGTGTTAGAGCCCAAAAAGACGCCGTGGATTTTTTAAGCCTGAGCTGGGAAGAAATGGGCGAAAAAGTCGATGAGCTGCAAAACCGCATTCGCCACAACTCCATGCGCCAGGGCCGTATTAACGAGAACCTACTCGATGCCATGGCCAAGCAGCAAGTGGAGTACGACAAGCAAACCTTAGCCTTAGCGGGGCAAGCCAAAGCCTACCGCCACATTGAAGACGCCATAAACAGCACCGAGCAGCCAAGCCTTCAGTTTTTAGACCGCGCTAAAAAATCGGTAGCGGCGATGGACTTGCTCGATAAAAGCAAACTTAGTGCCCTGAACAACCAAATCGACAGCGCTAGCCGTAAGCTGCAAAACCTGCGCGATAGCGCCAAATCTGCCTTGGCCTCGGTACAAGACGAACTCGACCAACTCAACGGCAATGATGAAGCCATTGCCCAGCGCCGCCAGGAACAAGCACTGAAGCAGTTAAAAGAACAACTGGAGCAAGCCGAACTGGCAAAAGACACACAAGCGATAAGTGATTTAAAAGACGCTATCAAGCTGCAGCAGCAACTATACAAACAGCAGCAATCGGCCAGTAAAAATGAGCAACAAACCACGACTCAATCCAATGATGTTGCGCCAACGCAAACCACAAACACCACGTCCAGCGTGGCGAGCAATTCGACTGTGAAAGCCTTGCGTTTAGAGCTAGCGTTGCCTTCTGGGGGCGTCATTCAATCAGAAGTATACGATGCAGTCTCTCAGCGCCTTCTTGATGAATTAGAACAGATTAAGGCGACCTCATGATTGTTTTAGACAGCATTACACTGCAGGAATTTGTGTGGGCCAACCGCTTTGGTTATAGCCCATGGGTAAGCAGCCATGAGTTTGCCTTAGATGGTGCGCTGCATATAGAAACCGCCAAGAAACAGGCAGGTCGCAGCATTATTTTAACTAGCGATAGTGAACCCCTTAGCGTTTTTACCGCGCTTGAGGCCCATGCCGAAGCAGCGGGCGTTACGCCGTTTCAGCTAACCATCAATAGCGAAACCTTCACTGTAATATGGGACCACAGCGCCACGCCCATTTCGGGGACGCCCCTTATCGATTACAGCGATGCCGATCCTGATTACATCGCCGACATCACCTTAAAATTAATCACCGTTTAAAGAGCATTTATGACGATTACTCGCAATGATTTAAAAATATGTAAGCCGGAGCAACTTGGCTCAAGCGATGATGCCGGTGGCCAACGTACTAAAAACTATGTAGTGAGCGGCGCGTTAAATGAATTGCTGCCCGCTATTTCAGATATTGACCATGCCCAAAGTGCGGTGGATATTGTTAAATGCTATCCCGCACTCATCACTAATGACACAGCATTGCTGCTGGATGCTCATGTATTTATTAGCCAAAAGCCCAGCGATGATTTAGTCAGTATGCTGATTGCTGAATCAGCCGATTTAGACGACGAAGACCGCATGGCCGATATGGTAGACACCTTAGAGTCATCGGTAAGAGCGGGCCAGTTAATTCGCGACGGATTAATGGGCATGTTAGCTGGCCAAGACAGCTTCCCGCGTTCTTACCTACAGTCTCGCTATGAGTTTAACCAAAAGGAATATTGGAACCCGGTCACCTTGCAGCAAGGCCAGGTGGTGGTAATTAGTGTTGAGTACGCTGGCAACGAAGATGCTAACTGGCCGCGCTTCGAGCACTTCTGTGAGATTCAAAAAACCGTGACAGGTAGTGCCACCATAGGCAATGTGGAGTTTAAGCCACCCATTCCCTTTGCAACCCCAGACGCCGCAATATCTATAAACGGTGAATCGGGCTGTACTAAATTACGCTATGTAAGCCAAAACGACGCCGTTAAATATCATGGTGTGGCCGAGCTAACGGCTGAATCACAGATTGATAGCAACGAATTATCACTCAGCGCGACCCAAGTTGATTTATTACCCAAAATCAAAAGCGTAGAAACCAGTTCAGGTAATACTATTACCCCTAACGAAGGTGCGCCCAGTGGTCTTATTCGCAAAGAAATCACCGTGGGCTCAGTGAAGGATAAAACCACCTACCTCTATACCGTTAACGACTTATTAGACGATCCATATTTTGAAAACCACGGCGTACAAAACATTATTGTCACGGGCAAGAATGACTACCTAGGGGCATTGTCTATCACCGGTAGCACGGTAACAGTTATCTACCCAAGCATGTACTACGATGCCACTGATATTGGTATTGCCTGGTATTCATCGCTGCGCTATGCCGTTTATAACAGCCAAAGCGCATTGGATGGAGAGCGAAAAATTACCAAAGGCAGTGTGTATGCCACCGCCACGTTTACCGATAGCAACTATGGTACGTCTACGCTGTTTGAAGTGGATGGTAATTTACAAGAAGCCAATGGTTATGTGCTTGCCACCATTAACTATGTAACAGGAGCCATCACCAAGTTAGCCGATGGGCGCGGCGATTTTACGCTGCAATACGATGCCTTAACCGAAGTGGCCACAGCTGCCGATAACTCGGTGAGCTTTTTACTGTCGCAAACCGCGCCCATTCCAGATTCATTTTATATCACCGTAGCCAGCGCAGACGGACAAACCTTGTTGTCAGGCTCTTGTGATAGCAATGGCGATATAACCGGCACCAGCGTAACAGGCACCCTTGTTGGCAACCTAGTTAGCCTCAATTTTGCGATAAATGTAGATCTCACCACATTGCGCTACGACATTAGCGAAACCGTGACCCTATCACCACCGCCAGAGCTGTTTGGTTTAAATCCGCTGCGCATCAAAAACGGCGGCATAGTAGAGCAGTTTACCGCCTGGAACAGCATTACAGTGCAACACACCCAAGTGCAGGTGGTGGCCAATACTATTGGGCAAAGCTACAGCGTGCGCCCCAATGCGCGTTTTGTTGATATTACTGATAGCACTGGGGCGTCGTTATGGACGCTAAACGATGAGCACTACAGCATAGATAAAGAGACTGGTGACGTGACGAACAATAGCGACTTTGCCGGTTTTACTGCTCCCTTTGTATTAACCGACAGTATCGGCGAAACCGCACTGGTCACCGATGTACAAGAGCAAAAACTTATCTTGGCCGCACCCTTATCAATGGTGTATCCGCTAGGCAGTGTTGTGGCATCAAACCAAGTATTAGGTGACCTACAGGCTCGCGTTGGCACGGTGCGCGATATGAGCAGCTGGAATGATAATTGGGATTTAGACGGCGCTCCCGCCACCGCTTCAATGAACGTGGTCGATTACCCCATTGAAGTGATAAACAGCGAAGCAATTAATGAAGACTGGGTGTTAATTTTTACATCCAGCACCGCCTTTAGATGCGTTGGCCGTCGCATTGGCCAAGTAGCCACAGGCGATACTTTAAACGATTTTGCGCCTATTAACCCGCTCACCCAAACCCCGTATTTCATCATTCGCCAAGCAGCATTTGGTGGCGGCTGGAATGCCGGTGAAGCGGTTAGATTTGAAACGGTCGCAGCCAGCAAACCCATCATGCTACTTCGCACCGTGCAAAGTGGTCATAGTCAAATCACCTCGGACAGAGCGGTATTAGCGTTCCGTGGTAATGAATCATAGGAGATAACAACAAATGGGATTACCAGTAACATTATTTACCTCAGAAGATAGCGGCGCACCGCAGTTACCTACGGGTGGCAATCCAACTCAAGCAGAGATTATCGCCATTATTAAAGCTTGTTTGGTGGATGGCTATGGTACTAAAGCAGCACTTGGATGGTCAGTTGAGCTGGAAGATTCTGCTAATGCCAAAATCGCGTTTAAAAACAACATTGCAGATGGAGGTAGTGGCGGCATATTAGTACTACAACCGGATGGCGCTGTCGCGGCGAATGGCAAAATACGCTTTTTCGGCTGCCGATCTTTTACTGATTTTGATACATACGCTCAGCGAGACTACTACTCATCGATTCAAACCAACAGTTACCAAAAGCAATGGTATTTAATCGGCACGTCGGTGTCTTTCTACTTTGTATTAGTCAACAGCAACGTCACCACAATGTATTTGTCTTATAGCAATGAACCCGGGTTCTTTGCTGGAGATATTGATGCACTATTACCCAATGATGCCGGGCGATTTATGGTACTGAATAGCTTTAGTGTCTCGGATTCGACGTCTACGAGTTGGAGTACCTCTTTAAGCAATCTTGGTTATGATGATAATCAAGCGCTTAATCTCATGTTTGATGCAGACGGCCATCCCACTAATACAGAAGATTATTACACTCGCTTACCGACAGTCTCCAATATTGTTTCCTTAGCCGATACCCCTGATATTACTACTACGCTTGCTAATATCATGGTTGTGCTTGGCAGTGTTACATCTCAGGATAGGAATGGTGTATATGGAAAGAACAGCAATCTATCACCCTATCTACGCGGCTTTTTACCAGGGCTAGTGCAAACGGGTTATTTGGGGTTTAAAGATGAGCTATGGCCGATGGCTGAGCGTGATTTTAATGGTGTAATGTACCGTGCTTTTCGCACCCGTGTGGCCACACAATTTTGGTTTAATTTAGAGGCATGGTATGACTAGAATTATTCAGGCTAAACGTGTATTGCGCACTCGCAACGTGTCTCTATTAGAGTTAGACGCTGATAGTGTAGCGGAGCGTTACTTCGTAATGGACCGCAAAACACTATCGATATTAAAGGCTGATAAATTACCATCAGGCATGGTTAAACTGATATTACCTGCAGAATATTCATTAACTCAATCGGTGTTAGTGGGCATTGTTGACGATAACCAACAGTATAACGCCGCCGTTGCCGATGGGGTTGTGTTACAGAGTGTGGATGCCACCGAACTAAACATGAGCTAATGTATGATTGCATTACGCTTTGACACTGAAAAAGCTGATCATGTTTCACCGATACTGCTCAGTTTTCCGTTTGATGGGATCCAATTACGCTTAAACCAGCTTTGGCCAGATGCGACATCACCCTTGGCGCTATCCTTTGATAAGCCTCCATTCATTGGCACTACTTTAAGATTTGAAAACACTTGGGGTAGTTACAGCTCGCCACTTCAGCTGTATTTTGATGGTAATGGCCCAGTTGAACCGCCAACACCGATTGACAACACCATTGGCATTGAGTGTGGTGTGATATGGATGCTGCCAAGCGAGCCAGAAATAAATGTCACGTTGAGTGAAGCTTGCCAAGCTCTAGAAGTGGCAGCCTCTAGCGTCTGGCACTGTGAGTTTAGTAGTGGTGTAGAGACAACCACTAACTGGGCATGCAAACCAGCCCTAAGCATTGAGCGAGTACTGCCATGGCAGTGGTATAGCGAGCAGCGCGTAAACAGCTCATTCAATTGGGCATTTACCGAGTCTTTTGCCACCAATACAACGATTGATTGGCTGGTTCCATTAAACCAACAGACCAACAACGCCGCCACTTGGCTTAACACTCTAAGCACAAGTATTCATACTGATGTGATTTGGCAAGATGGCCTAGCGCTGCATATAAATCAGCATGTGCGCTATCGAGGCCAAAAGATTGCTGAGCAAGCCACTTTAAAATGGGGCTTTCCAGCACCGCAGTGGAAATGTTCAAGCCAGTACCAAGCACCTACATCGCCAATGGCCCTGCAATTTAATCAGCAATTCAGTAATCAAAGGGGTTCGGTAATACTTCGCTTAACCGCTTCGCCAGAAGTGTGTAAGTGGTATCCAGGCGGTGGCTTGATTGATGCAAACCCGGTATTACCACCACTGGATTTTAAAGTACCCATCACTCCCCAAGTAAGGAGATCGTATATTATGCAGCCGCAACTCAGTTGTATTAGGGTAAGTGACGGCTTGGCCATTGTGCTGAAGTCGGTCTCTATTTCTCAGTCACGTTCACAGTGGGCCAGCAGTGGCAGCGTTACTTTTTCATCACGCATCGATGCCCAGAGGGCAGCTAACGAATTACTAAAGATTTCCATCAACGGTTACGACTTCTTTATGTGGTGTGAAATGCCCAGCGAATCAAAATCATTTGGGGTATCGCGTTACAGCGCTACTGGTCGCGGACGCTTAGCTGAGCTATCTGCTCCCTACATCAAAGCGGCTAACTATATGAACAGCACCGCTAGAAGCTTCATGGGCTTGATGGGTGAAATTATGGCCAATACCGGCTGGACCTTAGCCAGTGAAATAACCGATTTTAATGTGCCTGCCACCGCCTTTAGCTATGCAGGAAAAACACCAGCGGAAGCGATTAATATGATGGCCAACGCCATAGGTGCCATGCTCGATATAGATAGCGATACCAAGACTATTACCGTGATCCCTCAATGGCCAACAGTGCCATGGGATATGACGGATGCGGTGCCTGATTTAATTGCGCATGATGGGGTAATTTTAGAGTTTACCGAGAAACGTGAAATACGCCCCGATGCCAACGCTGTATTTGTACGCGGTGAGCAGCAAGGCGTGGCAGTAAAAGTAAAACGCTCAGGCTCAGCGGGTGACAACTTTGCCGAGGATGTGGTGGATAAAATCATCACCGATGTACAGGCCGCTAGAATGCGCGGTACCGCAGAGCTAGCCAATGCCGGTAACAAAGTGAGCACCAGTATTAGAACCAAGCTGATGGCTGACTTACCACCGATGCGCCCTGGCATGTTAGTAGGCGTGCAAAAGGGCACCGAAGTATTTAAGTCTGTATGCGATAGCTCTAGCATCACCGCCAGCGTGAACGGCTCTAATGGGGCAGTTAGCGTAAACCAAAGCGCCACCTTATTACGCAACGAGGTAGCCGCATGAGCAATATCTACCAAAGATTAACCAATCTAAACCCAAAGCAGCAACGAAGCGTAGCAACCGTTGTAGCGGTAAGTAATGGCACCACTACCGTGCTACATGCCGATGGCACACAACAAGTGGTGCTAGGTGATTCAGTGGCTAGCGGTAAGGTCTATATAGTGGATGGTCAAGTACAAGGCCAAGCCGCAGACTTACCGTTTTATGAAATAGAGGTATAAAAAACTGAGTCTATCCAAATCAAGCTTCAACGCTACGAAACTAGACTAACCTTGGGAATATGCATTATTTACAAAAAATTTATTTTGGAGTAGCGTGAAATACCTAGCTGTTTGGAAAGGAGTTTACCTTGGCCAAATTTTTGAATAGCTTCATCCTGTGGCAATGCTATTTGCATTAGAGAACTGTTATGTTGCATAACTTGAGGGTTTA